>JAJYHA010000259.1 GCA_021784995.1 Myxococcales bacterium | reverse complement strand
AGGTCCGGCGCGCGCTGGCGGGGGGCGGGGGGAGGTCCCGGAGGAGGCGCGTGAACTCCAGCTCCCCGAAGAGCGCGCGCGTCCGCTCGGCGTCGATGGGGCGCCGCTCGAAGGCGGAGGGCTCGTAGGGGAGCTCCACGTCGCGGCGCAGCTCGACCAGCCTGCGATTGAGCCGCAGCCGCTCGACGTTCGCCCGGATGCGCTCTCGCAGCTTCTCCCCGCCGCGCGCCACGGCGGCGGGGATCTCGTCGGAGCGGCGCAGCATCTCCTCCACCGAGCCGAACCGCCGCACCAGCGCCGCCGCCGTGACCTCGCCCACGCCCGGGATGCCGGGCACGTTGTCGATCTTGTCGCCCAGGAGCGTCTGGTACTCCACCACCTGCTCCGGGGGCACCCCCATCTTCCGCTCGACCTCGGCGCGCCCGATCCGGCCGCCGCGCCCGCTCGCCTCCGCCATCGGGTCGTAGAGCGTGACGTGGTCGCCGACCAGCTGCGCGAAGTCCTTGTCGCCCGTGACGATGACCACGTCCCAGCCGCGGTCGCGCGCGGCGCAGGCGAGGGTCGCGATGACGTCGTCCGCCTCGAAGCCGGGCTCCTCGAGCACCGGCACCTGCAGCGCCGCCGCCACGTCCCGCACCAGCGGGAACTGGCGCGCCAGGTCCTCCGGCGCCTCCGGGCGGTTCGCCTTGTAGGTGCCGTCGAGCTGGTGCCGGAAGCTGCGGCGGCCGGCCGCGTCGAGGACCAGCGCCACGTGCGTGGGCGCGTGCTCGCGCAGCGCCCGGAGCAGCATGGTGGTGAAGCCGTAGACCGCGTTGGTGGGCACCCCCTTCGTGGTCGAGAGGTGCGGCAGCGCGTGGTACGCGCGGAAGACGAACCCCGAGCCGTCGATCAGGGTCAGCGTCGGCATGTCACCTGACCGCGTTCAGCTCTCCCCCCGTCACCGACGGGGTCAGCTGCAGGAGCTGGTCGTCCTGGTAGGTGACGTAGAACCAGGCCGGATCGTCCTGGTGCCCGACGAGCGGGGTCTTGTCGTACGCGAAGACCTGCGTGGGCATCACGCCGCCGCTCATGGGCTTGTACCCGGCCGGCACCGCGCCGAAGACGCCCGGCGTGGTCCCCGTCGCGGTCGTCCCGGCCTGGATCGTCCCGCTCTGCGTCTGGATGAGGAGCCGGGCGTCGCGCGCGAGGCGCGCCAGCACCGCCGGATCGGTCGCGTCGAGCGGGGCCGCCCCCGTCGCGGCGTTGACGACGGTGAGACCGGCGCGGAACGCGAGGGCCGGCCCCGGCGCCAGGGGGTTCGCGATCCACGGGAAGTAGGTGTAGCAGCCGGCCACGGGGGCCTGCCCGGCGGCGGGCGCGCAGGGCTCGGCGCTCGGATAGTAGAGCCGGCGCGTCTTGCGCGCGATGGCGAGCGCCTCGCCGGTGGCGGTGGCCTCGTCCACGTGCTGCAGCGAGAAGGTCTGGTCGAGGGAGGGCCGGCCCAGGTACCCGAGCAGGAAGGAGGTCAGCACCAGCCCCGACGCGCGGACCGACACGGTCGCCGTGTCGAGCTGCCCGGGCGCGAGCGCGTCGAAGCAGCTCCCGCTCGCGAGGTGCAGGGCGCCGCCGGGGAAGGCGCTGCCCGCCGGCAGGACCGGGGTGGCGCTGGCCACCGTCAGCTCGCCCGAGCCGCAGGGCGCCGGGCTGTCGGGAGTCACCTCCACCAGGTCTCCGGCGTGGACCCCCACCGCCGGATCGGTGACGTCGGTGACGGCCACCCAGCTCGGCGTCGCGACGGTCCCGCCGTTCGCCTGGAACGCGACGTAGAGCTCGCCGGTGCTGGCGCGCCCCACCACGCCGCGCAGCGAGTCGAGCGCCGGGAGCACCCCCTGCCAGGTGAGCAGGAAGGTGTCGTTGGGGGTGTATCCAGGGGTCACCTGGATGGAGGTGAACATCGTGCCGTCGATCATGACCTGCGCCCCCGTGGAGGGCGCCGCCATCGGGAAGTCGTTCCACAGGCCGAGGTAGAGGTCCTTGCCGTAGTTCGGAGAGCCCTGGGTGGCCACGTCGGCCGGCTGGAGCGAGTAGACCTGCGCGATGCCGCTCGTCGTCATCTCCGTCCCGTCGGTCGCGGGCGAGAAGCGCGAGAGGTCGTACACGTACACCATGGCGTCGCTCGAGCTGACGGCCGCCACCGCCGAGGTGTTCCGGCCGCTCGGCTCGACGACGAGAAGCGGAGTGCTGGGGTTCAACGTGTCGCCGCTGACGCGCGAGCCGCCGCTCGCGGGTGGGCCCGTCACGCCCAGGCCCTGCGCGATGCCCGGCACGGTGAAGGGCGCCATGAAGGGCAGCTCGCCGGAGGGATCGGGCAGGCGGCCCTGCTCGCTCATCGCGACGACCCCGCAGGCGGCGGGCTGATCGGCACCGCACATGGTCGGGTCGATGACGGCGTAGATGCGCAGCGCCGCGGCGGTCGCGAAGGTGTCGGCGGCCAGGGGGTTCGTCGGATCGAGGCTCCGCTCGTGCACGAGCCCCACCGCCACGGCGCTGGTGGGGGCCCCCGCGTCGATGGCGGTCACCGTCCACGGGACCGTGGGATCGCCGCCCACGTCCACCACGCCCACGCCGTGCAGGTCGGGGCTGTCGCTGGCGATGAAGGCGCGGGTCCCGCCCGGCTCGAGGGTCATCGCGACCGGGTCGAAGGTCACCGAGCCCACCGCGAGGTTCTGCACCCAGCCCGCCTTCGTGGCGCCCGCCGGCACCAGCGGGACCACACCGCCGGTGGCGTCGCGGACGAAGTCGACCACCACCAGCTTGCCGTGCGTGACGCCGACCACGATGCGCGCCCGCGGCGAGGTGACGGTCGCCGCCGCCGGCGTCACCCCCACCACCGACAGGATGCGCTCCCCGGGGACCAGCGCGTCGAGGGAGACCGAGGCCGATGGCACGACGCGGTTCGACGCCGTCCAGGTCTCCACCACCTGCAGCTCCAGGCTGCCCTGGCTGATGGCTACGAGGACGTCGGCGCCGCCCGCCGCGCGATCGCCCATCCCCGCCGCGGCGACGAGGAGGGGCCGCGGCTCGGTGGGAATCTGCAGGGGAAAGGCCACCATGGGGCTCAGCACCGGCATGTCGTCCACCGGGTCGATGAAGGCGAGGGAGTCCGCCCGGGAGGAGGTGCAGGCGAGGTAGGGCTGGAGGCCGACGTTCTTGTTCGTCACGCCGTAGAAGGGCACCACGTCGGTCGGCCCCGCCAGGCGCGCGCCCGCGTTGATGGCGTTGTTGCCGCAGGCGGCCCCCGCGGCGACGAGCGCCAGCGCGGCGACCCACCGCGCGGCGGTGCGGACACGCCCGTCCGTGGAGGTCGTCACCATGGCCGCTCCGGGCCGAGGCGGAGCCAGAGCGACGGGTCGGCCTCGGGGTGCAGGGGATCGATCTGGAGGATGTTGACCCAGCTGGCGTCGAACGAGCCGACGTAGAGCCGCACCAGCCCGCTGGCCAGGGGCTCGACCGCCATCCCGAAGGGGTTCGCTCCCAGCGCGGCGCTGCCGGGATCGCACCCGGAGGGCGAGGGCCCCGCGGTGCAGAAGGAGATGGTGCGCGCGACGACACCCGTCTCGTCGTCGTAGAAGGCGACGGTCGAGTCGTCCGTGGAGGAGACGACCACCAGATCACCCATGCCGGCGCGCGGGATGACCCGGACCTCGGACGGCCCCCGGTCGAGCGGCACGGTCCGGAGGATGGAGAGGCTCGGCGCGCCGGGCGTCAGCTTCGTGAGGTCGATCACGGCCAGCCCGCCCGCCAGGTCGGTGGTGGCCGTGGTCGCGCCCGAGTATCCGTACGAGTACTGGTAGGAGGTGCCCATGCCGCCGTACCCGCCGTACCCGCCGAAGCCGCCGTACCCCGCCCCGTAGCCGTACCCGCCGTAGCCGGCGTTGTAGTTCATGAAGGACGGGCTCCCGCCGTACTGCATGGCCAGGTCGGCGTCGTAGTAGCGCACCGCGACGAACCCGCGCTTCCCGTCGGACGAGATGGCCATCCCGCGCAGGTCGGAGTCGTGGAGCAGGCTGGCGAAGTCGACCGCCGCGACCGGCGTGCTCGGCGACGCGAGCTCGAGCCAGCGCAGCGGCGTGTACCCGGCGTCCGCCACCCGGCCCGTGACGTAGAGCCGGGCGGAGCCCGCGTCGTACTGGGCGTGGCCGGCCGGGGACATCTGCAGGTCGAGATCGGCCCAGGGGCTGGTGCGGACGCCGGCGGCGCTCGCGGCGAGCAGATCGACGCGGGAGACCCAGCCGTGGGAGTCGGGCGTGCGCAGGTAGGTCACGAAGGCGAGCGCCTGCGGGGTGGGGGCGTCGCCCTCCTGGGGCGGGAAGGTGCCGCAGGCGAGGCCGATCCCGTACGCATCGGCGAAGGTCGTGTCGAGCGGCACGGCGCAGCCCTCGCCGCAGGTGAGCCCGCCCGCGTCGTCGATGTCCACGCGGTAGAGGATGAGCTGCGAGCGCGACGCGACGAGCGCCTGCGGCGTCCCGGTCCAGGTGGGGCAGGTCTCCGCGTCGGCGATGACGAGCTCGCCGCCGAAGCTGCCGATCTGCACGCCCCCCAGCACGGTCAGCGGCAGCGGATCGGGCGCACCTGGCGCCGCGGCCTGCGCCAGCGCCTGGTCCACGTCCACCGCGAGGAGGGTCCCGCCGGTGTGGATGTCGTAGCGGAGGTCGAAGTTCGTGGAGACGACGAGGAGCTGGGTCCTGCACCCGGCGGTGCCCGGCGCGCAGCCCGGGGGCTGGTGCCGCACGGCGAGGCCGGTCGGATAGAGGAAGGAGGTCATGGAGGGCTGGGTGCTCGCCGCGTGGTCGTTGCACGCGAGCGCCAGCGCGAAGGCGAGGCCCGCCAGGTGGAGCGGCGCGAGGCGCATGCGTACCGGACTCATGATCCCCCGTCTCTACCCTGCGCTGCTGACGCCGCGCGCCGGTCCCGGCGGCAGCTCCGCCTGGATCTTGCGGAAATCGGCCACGTCGGAGAAGAGGGCGGCCACCCGCCCCACCAGCGCGAGCCGGTTGGCCCGGAGCCCCGGGTCCTCCGCCATCACCAGCACCTCGTCGAAGAGGCGGTCCACCGCCGGCGCCAGCTCGGCCACGGCGCGGAGCACCGCGCGGTAGTCACGCGCCGCCCGGAGCCCGGCGACCGAGGCCGCCACCCGCTCCACCTCCGCCGCCAGGTGGCGCTCGGCCTCCTCCCCGAGCAGCGCCGGCTCGACCGCCGCCGCCCCCTCGCCGGCCGCCTTCTCCCGGATGTTGGCGGCGCGCTTGAACGCCACCGCCAGCGCGACGAAATCGGGCCGGCGCTTCACCTCCGCCAGCGCCTCCAGCCGCCGCCGCGCGTCCACCACGTCGTCGAAGCCCGCCGAGAGGACCGCCTCGACCAGGTCCGGCTCGAACTGCTCGCTCCAGAGCGCCTTCACGCGCCCGCGGAGGAAGTCGAGCACCTGTGCCTTCACGGCCGACCGGTCGCCGGCGACGCGCTCCCCGAGCGCGTCCAGCGCGGCGTCCACGCCGGCCGGGAGCGAGAGCGCGTACCCGCGGTCCTGCACGATGCGCAGGATCCCGATGGCCGCGCGGCGGAGCCCGAAGGGATCGGCGGCCCCGGTCGCCTTCTCCCCCACGCCCAGGATGCCGACGAGCTGGTGGAGCCGGTCGGCCAGCCCGACCAGCGCGCCCACGTCACCGCGCGGCATCTCCTCCGCCGCGCCGATGGGCCGGTAATGGTCCTCGATGGCCTCGGCGACCTCCTGCGGCTCGCCGTCGAGCCGGGCGTAGTGGCCGCCCATGATCCCCTGCAGCTCCGGGAACTCGCCCACCATCCCCGTCCCCAGGTCGGCCTTGCACAGGCGCGCCGCCCGCGCCACGGCGGCGCGGCGCTCGCCCAGGCCGAGCGCGTCGGCCAGCGCGAGCGCGATGCGCTCGATGCGCTCCACCCGGTCCAGCTCGCTCCCCAGCCGCGCCTGGTAGGTGCGGCGCGCCAGCTCGGGCACCCGCTCCTCCAGGCGCCGCTTGCGGTCCTCGTCGAAGAAGAAGCGCGCGTCGGCGAGCCGGGCCCGCAGCACGCGCTCGTACCCGTGGCGCGCGACCTTCGGATCCTTCACCGGCGTGCCGGAGACGGCCACGAAGCGGTGGGTGAGCTTCCCGTCCTGCCCCAGGACCGCGAAGTAGCGCTGGTGGTTGCGCATCTCGCTCACGACCACCTCGGGGGGGAGCGCCAGGTGCGCGGCGTCGAAGCTCCCCACCACGGCCGTCGGGTGCTCGACCAGGAAGGTGACCTGGTCGAGGAGCGCCTCGTCGGGCCGGAGGGTCCCTCCGGCCCGGCGCGCGGCGGCGGCGAGCTGCCGCTCGATCTCGCGCCGGCGCTCGGCCGGGTCCGCGATCACCGACGCGCGGCGGAGCCTCGCCAGGTAGTCCTCGGGAGTGCCCCGGAGCGCGAGCGCCCGCGGCGCGACGAAGCGGTGGCCGCGCGTGGTCGCGCCCGACCGGACGTCGCCGTACCGCACGGGGAGCCGGGCGCCGCCCAGGAGCGCCACCATCCAGCGCACCGGCCGCGCGAAGGTGACGGTCTCGTCGCCCCAGCGCATCGCCTTGCGGAACCGGAGGCGCGGCAGGAGCCCCTCGAGCAGGGCCGGCAGCACCGCCGCGGCCCGGCGCCCGCGCTCCACCTTCTCCACCGCCAGCCGTTCGCCCTTCGGCGTCGCCACGCGCTTCAGCGCCGTCACCTCCACGCCCTGGCTGCGGGCGAAGCCGGCGGCCGCGGCGGTGGGCCGCCCGCCGGCGTCGAACGCGGCCTGCACGCCCGGGCCGAGCGCCTGGGTGCGCGCGTCGGGCTGGCGCGCCGCGACGTCGCGCGCCCACA
>JAJYHA010000283.1 GCA_021784995.1 Myxococcales bacterium | reverse complement strand
TCTTCCAGTCGACCACGTGCACCGCCCCGTCCTCGGCCGCGAAGGCGAAGTCGAGCGCCACCCAGACCTTGGTGCCCTCGAAGGTCCAGGAGTCCAGCTCGTCCACCGCCAGCCAGCGGTCGCGCGGCGTGTCGCGGAGCCGCGCGAAGGCGGTGCTGCCGTAGAACGACCGCAGCGATCCCTCGATGACCTCGTCCCACAGGCGCTTCCACTCCGGTCCCGGCACCGGATCGGAGTACTCGTGCTCGACCAGCCCGACCCGGCGGGACGGCTCGCGCCAGTAAGCCTTCTCGCGCGAGGTGGCCCACTCCGCGCGGGCGCGCTGGCGCACCTGCCCCAGCAGCTCGTCCAGGGGCCGGAACTGGCCCGTGCGCCGGGCGCGCTCCAGCGTCTGCTTCAGCGCCTCGTGCACCACCGAGCCCGCCCACTGCCAGCGCGACGCGAGCTTCTTCAGGACGTAGAGCTCGCGCGCGGGCGATCCGGGCGGCGCCTCCCAGCCGCCCCAGCTCCCGTAGTACTGGTAGTAATAGGCCCGCAGGCACTCGGAGAACTTCTCGTGCCGCGACTTCGACCAGGAGAACTCGTTCGTGAGCGCGGCCATGGCGATCGGGCGGGGGCGTGCCCTCGCCCCCGGCGATCATCCTACCGCGCTCCGCTGACGGCCAGGACGTTACAGGGCAGAGTCGCCGGGCGGGCTGCGGACCTCGACGGGTCCGAGCGGGAGCCCGGCGAGCTGCGGGCGCACCGCGGCCGGATCGCACACCATCACCGTGGTGAGGCGCGAGGGGTCGAGATACCTCTGCGCCACCCGCTGCACGTCCTCCGGGGTGACGGCGGCCACCTGCGCCGCGTACCGGTCCCAGTAGTCGTCGGGCAGCCCGTAGACGACCTCCTCCGCCAGCTTGCCCGCGATCCCCGCCACCCCGGCGAACTCGGAGGGCAGCGAGAGGAGGAGGGCGTTCCGCGCCACCACCAGCTCGTCGGCGGGGACGGGACGGTCGCGCAGGTCGGCGATCTCCCCCAGGAGCGCCCGCGTGGCGGCGCCGGTGACGGTCGTCTTCACGCTCCCCACGATCATGCTCGCGCCGGCCAGCTTGCGCGCGTCGGTGCGCGCGTAGATGCCGTACGTGTAGCCCTCCTTCTCGCGCAGGTCCCGGAAGAGGCGCGAAGAGGAGCCGCCCCCCAGCACCTCGAAGGCCACCTCCGCCGCCGCGTAGTCGGGCGAGGAGCGCCGGAAGCCGGGCATGCCCATCATGACGAAGGCCTGGGGAGCGGCGCCCCGCTTCTCGACGAGCAGGGTCCGGCGCGTGGGGAGGGGGGCGGCCGCGGGTGCGGACGGCGGCGGCGGGCCGCCGGTCCAGGCGGTGAGCGCCCGCTCCAGCCGGCCGGCCAGATCGGCCTGGGTGACGTCACCGACCACCACCAGCTCGCTCCCGCCGGGACGCCAGCGCGCCGCGTGGAAGCTCGCCAGGTCGGCGCGCGTGGTGGCCTTCAGCGACTCCTCGGTGCCCATCAGCCAGTGGCCGTAGGGGTGGTCGCCCCAGTAGGCCTGCGAGAAGGCCTTGGCGGCCACGGCCGCCGGCTGGTCGCGCTGCTGGACGAGCGCCACCATCCGCTCGTCCTGCACCCGCGCGAAGTCGGCCGGCGGGAAGGCGGGGTGCGTCAGCACGTCGGCGAAGATCTCGAGCAGCGCGTCGAGGTGGGCCGTCAGCGTCGCGCCCGAGAGGGAGGCCGAGTCGAAGCCCGCCCCGGCGTCCAGGCTGGCGCCGATGAAGCCCAGGTCGTCGGAGATCCGGGTGGCGCTCCGGCTCCGGGTGCCCTCCGTCAGCATGGCGGCCGTGAAGCTGGCCAGCCCCGGCCTGTCCTCCGGATCGTGCACCGCGCCGGCGTCCACCACCAGGTGGAGGGCGACGATGGGGAGCCGGTGGTACTCGACCAACCGCACCTTGAGCCCGTTCGAGAGCTGGAAGTGGTGCTGCGGCGGCACCGAGAGGGCCGGCGCCGGGCCCGGGACCGGCACGTGCGCGCGCTCGGCGGGGGTGGCCACCGCCGCGGAGGCGGGTCCCTCCCCGGGCGCGCCGGCCACCTGGACGCCGCGACAGGCCAGCAGCGCGACCGTCAGCAGCACGAGGGCGCGCTTCATCGTCCGACCTCCTTCGCGAGGCGCACGGGGTGGCCGCCGGCGCGCGCCGTGGGGGCGCCGCTGGGGCCCAGCGGCGGGCCGGCCGGCCCGGGGAGCACGGTGAGCACCACGCGGGCGTCCTTCTTCAGCCACCGTGCGGCGGCCTCTCGCACGTCCTCCGGGGAGAGCTGGCGATACCGGCCGACGTCCCGCGGGAAGTAGCCCGGATCGCCAGTCGCGTAGTAGTAGCGGTTCAAGGTGGCGGCGCGGCCGCCGAACCCGCCCACCGGCTCCAGGCTGAACACCGCGCTCGCCTCGGCCTTGTTGACCGCCCGCTCCAGCTCCCCGGCCGTGGGGGCCTCCCGCTGCAGCTTCTCGACCTCCTGGTCGATCTCGGCCAGCAGGCGCCCCACGTCCTGCCCGGGCTTGGGCGTCGCCATCACCACGAAGGTGCTGGCGAGCTGCTCGGACATCTGGCCCGCCGTCACGCCCTGCGCGATCTGCTCCTCCATGACGAGCCGCCGCACCAGGCGCGCGCTCTTGCCGTCCGTCAGGATGGAGGCGAGCATGTCGAGCGCCGCGTCGCCGGGAGCCAGGAACTTCGGCGTCTGCCAGGCGACGTAGACGCGCGGCAGCTCGACGTCGTCGTGGAGGGTGACGCGCTCCTCGGCCACGAGCGGGATGGGCGCCGGGTGGCGGTGCTCCGGCGGTGGCGCGGACGGGATCCCGCCGAACCACTTCTCCACCAGCCGGCGCGCCTCCCTCGGATCGAAGTCCCCCGCGATGGCGATGGAGGCGTTGTTCGGCCCGTACCAGCGCCGGAAGAAGGCGCGCACCTCCGGGAGCGTGGCCGCCCGGAGGTCGGCGGCCGACCCGATGGGCAGCCAGTGGTACGGGAAGTCCCGATCCCACAGGTGGGCGGCGAGCTCCATGAAGGCGGTGCCGTACGGCTGCATCTCGTAGGACTGTCGCCGCTCGTTCAGCACCACCTCGCGCTGGTTGTCGAGCTTCGCCTGGTCGAGCGTCGGCAGCAGCCACCCCATGCGGTCCGACTCGATGAAGAGCGTCTGCTCGAGGGCGTTGGACGGCACCTGCTCCCAGTAGGTGGTCTGGTCCGAGGCGGTGGCGCCGTTCGACCGCCCGCCCACGTTCTCGATCAGCCGGTCCGCCTCGCCCTTGGGGAGGTGCTCGGAGCCCTGGAACATGAGGTGCTCGAAGAGGTGGGCGAACCCGGTCCGCCCCGGCCGCTCGTCCTTGGAGCCGACGTCGTAGTAGACGTCGACGCCGACGATGGGCGCGGTGTGATCCTCGGACAGGATGACGTTCAGCCCGTTCGGGAGCTTGAAGGTCTCGTACGGGATGGCCGGGATCGGCGTGGACTGCGCGCCGGCGGCCAGCGCGAGGGCGGCGGAGGCGGCGAGGAGGGAGCTCGTCATGGGCGGCGTTATAGGCGCCGCGGCGGTCCTTCCGCTAGCCCGGCTCGAGCCGCATGCCCTTCGGGATCACCACGATCCCGCTGTCGGTCACGTGGAACCGCTTGCGGTCCTCCTCCAGATCGTAGCCGATGGAGGTGCCGGCCGGGATGTCGACGTGCTTGTCGACGATGGCGCGGCGGATCCGGCAGTGGCGCCCGATGTTGACGTTCTCGAAGAGGATCGACCCCTCCACCACGGCGTAGCTGTTGATGCGCACCTTGGGCGAGAGGATCGAGTGGTCGACCCGCCCGCCGGAGATGATGCACCCCTCGGACACCAGCGAGTCGGTGGCGCGGCCGAGCCGTCCCTCCCGCTCGTTGCCGAACACGAACTTGGCCGGCGGGTAGTTGTACTGGACCGTGTAGATCGGCCAGCTCTCGTTGTAGAGGGAGAACACCGGGTCGACGTCGACCAGATCCATGTTGGCCTGGTAGTAGGCGTCGAGGTTCCCCACGTCGCGCCAGTAGCCCCGCTCCCGCTCCGACTGCCCCGGGATGACGTTCGTGGCGAAGTCGTACACGTACACGCGCTTGCGCTGGTAGATGTTGGCGACGATCGACTTGCCGAAGTCGTGCGCGCTGTTGGGATCGCCGGCGTCGCGCACGATCTCCTGCACCAGCACGTCGGTGGTGAAGAGGTAGTTCCCCATCGAGGCCAGGCAGCGCGTCGGGTCGCCGGGCATGGTCTTGGCCCCGTCCTTGGGCTTCTCCACGAACCCGATCATCCGCCCTTCGCCGTCCACCTCGATGATGCCGAAGTCGTGCGCCTCCGACACCGGGATGGGGATGGCCGCCACCGTGAGATCGGCCTTCCTCTGGAGGTGGAAGTCGTGCATCTGCCGCACGTCCATCCGGTAGACGTGGTCGGCGCCGAACACGTAGGTGTACTCGGGCTCCTCGTCGGTGATGATGTTCAGGTTCTGGTAGATCGCGTCGGCCGAGCCCTCGAACCACTTCGGCCCGACGCGCATCTGTGCCGGGACGATCTCCACGTACTGGTTGAGGAGCGCCGTCAGCCGCCACCCGCGCTGCACGTGGGTGTTGAGCGACTCCGACTTGTACTGCACCAGCACCTTCATCCGGAGGATCCCGGAGTTGGCGAAGTTGGAGAGGACGAAGTCGATGATCCGGTACCGCCCGCCGAACGGGACGGCGGGCTTGGCGCGCTCGCGCGTGAGCGGATCGAGACGGCGGCCCTCGCCGCCCGCCAGGATCATGGCCAGGGTTTTTGCCATTGGTGAACGCTCCAGGGAGTGGGCCGATGCTAAGCCGGCGCGCCCGCACCGGCAAGGAAGAGCGAGGCCCATCGGGGGCCCCGCCCCGGGGGCGCGACCGCCCGCCACCCACCCACCCGCCCCGGTGCCGCGCCCACGGGGAGGCGAGGCCCGGAGATCAGCCGCGGGACGCGGCCGGCTCCCTCGCCGCGAAGGTGGCCAGCGTCTCGGCGATGGTGCGGTTCACCTCCACCAGGAGGTCGCGCTTCTCGCGGAAGGGCAGGAAGGCGCTCTTGAATCCCTGCACGACGAGCGTCACCACGTCCTCCAGCGTGAAGCCCATGTCGCGGTGGGCGAGCCAGAGCTCGCGCGTGGCGGTGGTGTCGGTGACGAGCCGGTTGTCGGTGTTGACCGTCACGCGCAGCCCGAAGTCGAAGTAGAACTTCAGCGGGTGCCCGCGCAGGTCCGCCACGGACCGCGTCTGCACGTTCGACGAGGGGCACATCTCGAGCGGGATGCGGTGGTCGTTCACGTAGTTGAGGAGATCGCCGCTCTCGCGCAGGCGGACGCCGTGGCCGATCCGGTGCGCCCCGCAGTAGTGGACCGCCTGCGCGATCGACTCGGGCCCGAACGCCTCTCCGGCGTGGATGGTCACGTTCACGTTGTTGTCGAGGATGAGCTGGAACGCCGCCTGGTGGTCGCGCGAGGGGTAGCCCTCCTCGGCGCCCGCCAGGTCGTACCCGACCACGCCCTTGTTCTTGTAGGCCACGGCCAGCTCCGCCAGCCGCAGGGAGGTGACCGGGTCGATGTGGCGGATCCCGCAGACGATCACGTTCGACTTGATGCCGGTCTCGCGCTTCGCCCGCCGCAGCCCGTCGAGCACCGCGTCGACGATGGTGGTGGGCTTGAGGCCGCGCCGGGTGTGCAGCACGGGCGAGTAGCGCACCTCCAGGTAGCGGACGTTCTCCCGCGCGCAGTCGACCGCAAGCTCGTAGGAGGTCCGCTCCAGCGCCTCACCCGTCTGGAGCACGGAGAGCGTGACGTCGAACGCCTTCAGGTACTCCTCCAGGTTGGCGCAGGGCCGGCCCTGGTGGAGGAGCCGCGAGAGGCCCTCGGGGGTGTCGGCCGGCAGCCGGATCCCCTGCGCGTCGGCCAGCTCGAGGATCGTGGCGAGCCGGAGCGAGCCGTCGAGGTGGCAGTGGAGGTCGGTCTTGGGCAGCGCCCGGATCAGCTCCTCCGTCACCGGAGGTAGCGGCCCCGGAGGGAGCGGTCCGGTCGGGAGGCGCGGCACGCCCCGATCATAAGTCCGCGGTCCGACCTCCGGCGGCGCTATCGTTGGGTCATGCTGCGCCACCTCGGGGCCTTCCTGGTGCGACTCCTGGTCTCGGCGCTCGTGCTGATGCTGGCCGTGGCCTGGGTGACCCCCGGCAATCCCCTCAACACGGTGCCGCGGGCCGCCGTGGTCTCGCTCCTGCTCTCCGCCGCCTCGTACCTGACCCTGGCGCGCTTCTTCTGGTTCCTGCTCGTGCCGTGGCTGCTCTACGCGCTCGTCTGGCTGGCCACGGTGATGCTCGCCTACGGCCTCGGCTTCCCGACGGCGCTCCTGCTCGCCGTGGCGCTCACCCTGCTCCACTTCGGCGTCTCGCTCCTCTTCGGCCTCCGCGGCCTGTAGCGCGCGCCGCGCCGGCGGCGCCGCCCCCTGGGGCCTCACGTCCGGCGGCAGGCCGGCCGGGGCGCTCAGGCCCGCGGCGACGCCCGCCGGAGGAAGCGCGCGAGGACGCGCTTCTCGCCGCGCTCGTGGAACGCCACCGTCACCTTGGCCTCCGGCCCGGAGCCCTCGCGTGCGCGCACGACCCCCTCCCCGAGCGACGCGTGGAGCACCCGGTCCCCGGGGTTCAGGGCCTCGCCCGGCGCGACCACCTCCGGGTCGTACTCGACCGTCGGCCCGTCCCCCGCCGGCGCCCGGCGCGGCGGCGCTGCCCCCGGAGGCAGGTCGCCGTCATCGAGCTCGATGACCGGCTCGTGCTCGAGCGCGCCGGGGTGGCGGCGGATCCGGGGGGCCGCCGCACGCGGCCCGCCCGCGCCGCCCGGCGC
>JAJYHA010000246.1 GCA_021784995.1 Myxococcales bacterium | reverse complement strand
ACGCGGAGCCGATCGCGCGCCGCGCGGGGCAGCGCCAGCTCCCCGCCGCGCGCGCGCGCCGGGGTCAGCACGGCACGGAAGCGGGTCCGCCCCTCCCCGCGCTCCGCCGCCACGAGGAGCTCCTCGTCGCCGGAGTCCGGGGCGAGGTCGCGCGACGCCACGCGCAGCCGCCGGTAGGCCCGGACGAGCGTGACCTCCTCGACGGCCGCCTCGTAGTGCGGCCCGCCGTCGAAGGGATCGATGCGGTCCACGTAGCGGAAGCCCACGCGCTCGAGCAGGTGGCGCACGCCGGCCGCCGCCGGGCCGACCGCCCCCAGCGCCCGCTGCACGCGCCGGGGGAAGAGGGTCGCGTAGAGGTCGCCGGGCGGGAAGAGCTGCTGGATGAACTCCTTGTTCTGGCGGCTCCTCCGGTCGGCGTCCTTGTACGCCAGCCCCGTGAAGCGCTTCCCGCACGACTCCCAGAAGCGGCTGCGTCCGTCGGGGAGGAGCGGGGGCATGAGCTCGGCGAGGAGCTTGGGGCGGAAGCGGTCGCGGTGCATGGCCACGTAGAGCAGCCGGACGTAGGCGAGCTGCTTGCCGGGCCGCGACGGCCCGCCGCGGTCGCGCGAGCGCACCACCAGGCCGCCGATCTCGGTCGGCCCGTCGAAGTGGTAGCCGATCGACAGCACGCGGTGCGTGAAGTAGCGGTCGAGGGTCGACGAGTAGTGCTCCCGCTCCGAGACGTCGAAGAAGGTGCAGGGCGAGTCGCGCGTGCCGTGCTGGGCGATGATCATCGAGGTGCCGAGGATCCGCCCGGCGCGCGGCTCCTCCAGCACGAAGACGTACGACCGGGCGAGCGGGTCGCGGATCCTTCCGGCGAAGCTGCGGCAGGAGCGGTCGACGATGGCCCGCAGCTCCCTCGCCCGGGCGGGGAGGTTCACGGAGTCGAGCTCGGCGGCGAGCTTCCCCAGCGCCGGGAGGTCCCGCCTCTGCGCGTCCCGGAGGAGCAGCATGCGGTCAGCAGGTCGTCTAGCACGGCCGGCGGCCCCCTGCCAGCGACGCCTCCCCAAGCGGGAAGGCGAGGTTCGGGTTGCCGCGCCGCCGCGTTCGTGTGATGCAGGTGCGGCATGCGGGCGGTGGTCCAGCGCGTCGAGCGCGCCGAGGTGCGGGTGGAGGGCGCGTCCGTGGGCGCCATCGGCCGGGGGCTGCTCGTGCTCCTCGGCGTGGCGCAGGGCGACGACGACGAGGCGGCGCGGCTCCTCGCCGACAAGGTGGCCGCGCTCCGCGTCTTCCCGGACGCGGACGGGAAGATGAACCGCGCCGTGGCGGAGGCGGGCGGCGAGGTGCTGGTCGTCTCGCAGTTCACGCTGCTGGGCGACGCCCGCAAGGGGAACCGGCCGAGCTTCACCGGCGCGGCCGCGCCGGCCGACGCCGACCGCCTCTACCAGCGGTGCTGCGCGCACCTGCGCGAGAAGGGGTTGCACGTGGCGACCGGCCTCTTCCGCGCCCACATGGCGGTCGAGCTGGTGAACGACGGACCGGTGACCCTCCTGCTCGACACCACCCGCACCTTCTGATCGCCCGCGAGGAGCCCATGGCGCACGACGAATGCCTCTTTTGCAGGATCGTGGCGGGCAGCGTCCCGGCGCGGATCGTGGATCAGGACGACCACACGCTCGCCTTCGACGACGTCAACCCGCAGGCGCCCGTGCACGTGCTCGTCGTCCCGCGGCGGCACATCGCGACCCTGAACGACCTCGCGCCCGGGGACGAGGAGCTGATGGGGCGGCTCTTCACGACGGCCGCGCGGGTGGCGAAGGCACGCGGCGTGGCCGAGCGCGGCTGGCGCGCCGTGGTGAACGTGAACCGCGATGCGCACCAGCTCGTCTTCCACGTCCACCTCCACCTGATGGCAGGCCGCTCCTTCCACTGGCCGCCCGGATAGGGCAGGCCACGCTCTGCCCGTGCGCCGCGGCCGCCCCTTGCGGGTCGCTGCCGCGCTGCGCGAGCGATCTCGCGCGGGTGCACCACCCGAGCCTGCCTCGCCGGCGGCCACCCGGGCGAGGCATATCGCCGCGGCCAGATGCCCTGGCTCGGTGCTACGGTCTACCCCGTCCGGCGTTGAGCGGGGCGGGGCGTCTCGCCCCTGGCTGATGGGCCTCGCTCTTCGCCGGGCACATCCCACGCTGCATCGGGACGCGCGCTCGCGGGTACCATTTGATCCCGGGCCGGGGTAGGGTGAGCGCGTCCGGCGGGCGGGCGGGGATTTCAGCCCAGCGGTGGACTGCTACTCGCCCCTTCGCCGGGCACTCCACGTTCGCGATGGACCACGCGCTCCCCCGTCAGCTCGGTGTCGTCGGCCTCGGTCTGATGGGTGGGTCGCTCGCCCGCGCCGCGAAGGCGCGCGATCCGGCGGTCCAGGTGGTGGCGGTGGAGCCCAGCGCCGACGTCCGTCGTCAGGCGCTCTCCGAGGGGGTGGCGGACGTCGCGGTGGCGGAGCCCGGCCCCGAGCTGCGCGGGTGCGGCGTGACGGTCCTCTGCACGCCCATCGCGGCGATCGAGGCCCTCCTCGCGCCCGTGTCGCGCCAGCTGGCGGACGGCGCCGTCCTGTCGGACGTGGGGGGCGCCAAGGAGCGCGTGGTGGCGCTCGCCGCGCGCGAGGTCCGGCCCGGGGTGGAGTTCGTCGGGGCGCATCCGATGTTCGGGGGTCACGGCGGGTACGCCGGCGCCCGCGCCGACCGCTGGCGAGGGGGGACGGTCGCGGTCTGCACCGAGGCGGGCGCGACCGCCGTCGATCGCGTGGCCGGCCTCCACGCCGCGCTGGGCGCCACCGTCGTGCGCTGCGGCGCCAGCGAGCACGACGCGGCCGTGGCGGTGGTGTCGCACCTCCCCTACCTGGTGGCGAGCGCGCTCGCGGTCGCGGCGCGCGAGGCGGGGCCCCTCGCGATCCGGCTGGCCGGGCCCGGCTTTCGCGACATGACGCGGCTCGCGCAGTTCCCGTTCGACATCCAGGGAGAGGTGGCGCGGCGCAACGGCCGCCTGCCCGCCGCCGCCGAGCGGCTCCGCGCGCACCTGGCCGGCGTGCTGGCCGCCATCGCCGATTCGCCCGAGGCGGCCCGGGGTGCGCTGGAGGACGCGCGCACGGCTCGCGAGGCGCTCTACCCGAGCGGAGGTGGGGGGTGAGCGCACCGAGGGTCTGTCGTCGCCGGGGCCCGCTCTCCGGCGCCTTCGACGTCCCGGGCGACAAGTCCGTCTCGCACCGGGCCCTGCTCTTCTCGGCGCTCGCCACGTCGCCGTCGAAGATCCGCGGCCTGCTCCGGGCGGAGGACGTGGGCGCCACCCGCCGCGCGGTCGAGGCGCTCGGCGCGGTCGTGCGTGACGAGGGCGCCTACGTCGTGGTCGAGCCGCCGGACCGCCTGCGCGAGCCGGGCGACGTGATCGACTGCGGGAACTCCGGGACCAGCCTGCGCCTGCTGTGCGGCGTGCTCGCCGCCGTCCCGGGCCTGTCGGTGCTCACCGGAGACGCGTCGCTGCGCCGGCGCCCGGTCCGGCGGGTGCTCGAGCCGCTGCACCGGATGGGCGCGGTCCTGCACGCGCGCGACCAGGATCGGCTGCCGCCGGTGGTGATCCGCGGTGGGGCCCTGCGCGGGCTGCACCACGTGCTCGAGGTGGCGAGCGCGCAGGTGAAGAGCGCGCTGCTCCTGGCGGGCCTCTTCGCGGAGGGCCGGACGACGGTGGTCGAGCCACACCCCTCCCGCGATCACACCGAGCGCATGCTGCGGACGATGGGGATCGCCCTGGAGAGCGTGGACGGCGGCGTGAGCGTGACGCCCGGGCGACCGCGCGGCGGCACGCTCGAGGTGCCGGGCGACATCTCGTCGGCGGCCTTCTTCCTCTGCGCGGCGGCGGCGCTCGACGGGTCGCGCGTGACGGCGCGGAACGTGGGGCTGAACCCGTCGCGCACCGGCCTGCTCGACGTGCTCGACGCGATGGGCGCCCAGGTCCAGGTGGGGGGGCGCCACGACGACGGCGAGCCGCGCGGCGACGTGACCGTGACGGCCGGCCCGCTCCGCGGGACCACCATCGAGGGTGCGCTGGTGCCGCGGCTCATCGACGAGCTTCCGGTGCTCATGGTGCTCGCCACCCAGGCGAGCGGCCGCACCGTGATCCGCGACGCCCGTGAGCTGCGCGTGAAGGAGTCCGACCGGCTCGCCTCCATGGGCGAGGCGCTGGCCGCGGCGGGCGCCCGCGTCGAGCTGCAGGAGGACGGCTGCGTGATCGTGGGGCCGACCCCGCTGCGGGGCGTGGCCGTGCGCACCCGGCTCGATCACCGGGTGGCCATGAGCATGGCGGTGGCGCAGCTCTTCACGCGGGGCGAGGAGGTCCGGCTGGACGACGTCTCCTGCGTGGCGACCAGCTTCCCCGGCTTCTTCTCCGTCCTCGACCAGCTGTCGGGGGGCGAGCGGTGATCTCGGGCCGGACGGCGCTCTACGGGGTGCTGGGGTGCCCGGTGGCGCACAGCCTCTCTCCCGCCATGCACAACGCGGCCTACCGCGCCCTGGGCGTCGACGCCGCCTACGTCGCGCTGCCCGTGGCCCCGGAGCGCGTGGCCGAGGCGCTGCGCGGCGCGCACGCGCTCGGGTTCCGCGGCCTCAACGTGACGGTGCCGCACAAGCAGCGCGCGGCAGAGCTGTGCGAGCGGCTCGAGACGGTGGCCGCGCTGTGCGGCGCCGTCAACACGCTGCGCCCCAGCGAGCGCGGCTGGGAGGGCTTCAACACCGACGCGCCCGCGTGCCTGGCGCTGCTGGAGGAGGCCGGGGCGCCCGGCGGCGCGCGCGCGCTCGTCCTCGGGGCGGGGGGCTCGGCGAGCGCCGCCGGATGGGCGCTGCTCCAGGCGGGCCTCGAGGTGGAGGTGGCGGCCCGGCGGCCCGAGGCGGCCGAGGCGCTCTGCGCGCGCATGCGCGCCGCATTCCCCGGCGGGCCGGCCGTGGAGGCGCTGCCCTGGGAGGACGTGGCGGAGCGCGCCGACGCCGCCGGGGTGATCGTGAACGCGACGTCGGTGGGGCTGGCCGGGCACCGCGGGACGCTGCCCGCGCTCCGCTTCCGGCGCCGGCACCTCGCGGTCGACTTCGTCTATGGCCAGACCGCCTTCGTGGAGCAGGCGCAGGCCGACGGGGCGGCCGTCGTCACCGGCGAGCAGATCCTCGTGCGCCAGGGCGCGCTGGCCTTCAAGATCTGGATCGGGCAGCCCGCGCCCGAGGCGGTCATGGCGGCCGCGCTCCACGAGCCCTCACCCTCATGAGCCTCCGATACCTGACCGCCGGCGAATCCCACGGCCCCGCCCTCTGCGCCATCGCGGAGGGCTTCCCGGCCGGGCTCACGATCGACTTCGACCTGGTGAACCGCGACCTGCAGCGGCGCCAGAAGGGGTACGGGCGGGGCGGGCGGCAGAAGATCGAGCGCGACGAGGCGCAGTTCCTGTCGGGGATCCGTGGCGCCGTCACCCTCGGCTCCCCCATCGCGCTCGTGGTCTGGAACCGTGACCACGAGAGCTGGAAGGAGCTCGTCTCGCCCTACGCGCGCGGGGGCCGCAAGTTCACGCAGGTCCGCCCCGGGCACGCGGACCTGGCCGGGGTCATGAAGTACGGCTTCGACGACGCGCGCGACGCGCTCGAGCGCGCCAGCGCTCGATCCACCGTGGCGCTGGTGGCGCTCGGGTCGCTGGCGCGTCAGCTCCTGGCCCGCTTCGGCGTGCGGGTGTCGAGCCGGGTGGCCGCCATCGGGGAGCAGCAGCGGCTGGTGGGGACGCCGCCCACGGACGCGCAGCTCGCGGCCATCGAGGCCTCCGACATGCACGTGGACGACGAGGCCGCGGCGGCCGGGTGGCGCGCCCTCGTCGACGCGGAGCGCGCCCGCGGCGGCTCGGTGGGCGGCGCCTTCGAGGTCCACGCGACGGGGCTGCCGCCCGGCCTGGGCAGCTACGTCCACCCCGACCGCAGGCTGGACGCCCGCCTGGCCGCCGCGCTGCTGGGGATCCCCGCCATCCGGGCCGCCGAGATCGGCGAGGGCACCCACGTCGAGCTGCGCGGGGACGCCTTCCACGACGCCATCCGGTACGAGCCGGGGCGCGGCTTCTACCGCGACACGAACCGCGCCGGAGGCCTCGAGGCCGGGATCACGAACGGCGCGCCGCTCCTGGTGCGCGGCTACATGAAGCCGATCCCGACCATGACGAAGGGGCTCCCCACCGTCGACATCGCGACGCGCGAGGCGACCTCCGCGCGGTACGAGCGCAGCGACGTCTGCGCCGTCCCCGCCGCGGCGGTGGTGGGAGAGGCGGTCGTGACCTGGACGCTGGCCGACGCCCTGGTCGAGAAGTTCGGGGGCGACCGGGTGGGCGACATGGAGAGGGCCCTCGAGGCGTATGCCGCTCGGATCCGCTGAGGCGCTGGCGCTGACCGGGATGATGGGGTCGGGCAAGTCGACGGTGGCGGCGCTCCTCGGGCGCTGGCTGCGGCGGCGGGTGGTCTCCACCGACGCCGAGGTGGCGCGCCTGGCGCGCCGGCCCATCGCGCGCATCTTCGCGGAGGAGGGCGAGGCGGCGTTCCGTGCCCTGGAGCGGCGCGCGGTGGGCGCGGCCGTGGGTCCGGTCGTGGTGGACCTGGGCGGCGGCGCCTTCTGCGACCCGGCCAGCGCGGCGCGGCTGCTCGCCACGGCGCGCGTGGTCTTCCTCGACGTCGGCGGGGCCGAGGCGGCGCGGCGGCGCGCGACGGCCGATCCGGGCCGCCCGCTGGCGCCGCGCTGGAGCGCCCTGCTCGCGGCGCGCCTGCCCCTCTACCGGCGCGCGCACCACGTGGTCGCGGTCGCCGCGCTCGCGCCGGAGGCGGTGGCCCGGCGGGTGCTCGACCTGGTGACCGCCGCCGGGGG
>JAJYHA010000100.1 GCA_021784995.1 Myxococcales bacterium | reverse complement strand
CGCGGCCGCCACGGGCTCGCGGGGAGGCCGCGACGCCTCGCTCCGGACGCCCCGTGCCTTCGCGGCAGCGGCCTGCGCCTTCGCCGCGGCGGCCTGCGGCCGCTCCCGGGGCGCCGGCCGGCCGCCCGCGTCCTGCGCGCGCGCGGCGCGCTTGCCCGATCTCCTCCGGCCGCGCACGCTCTCCACCACCTTCTTGCCGGTGGCGCGCGCGGCGCGCCCCGTCGCCTCCTTCACCCTCGTGGCCGCCCTCCCCACCTTCGTGGCCGCCTTGCCGGCGGCCGACACCACGCTCCGCTCCGCGGCCTGGAGCGCCTCGACGAGCTGCCTCTTCGTCCTGAACCTCGAGTGGCCCCGGCCGAGCACCTTGCGAGCGAGGTCCCGCAACGCCCGGACGGTCATCTGCTTGAGTTCGGCCATGTTCCCGTTTGAAGCAGCCGTGCCGTGGACCGTCAAGGGTCAGAAAGGGGGGTCACCGACGCTCCGGGGCACCCCTCGGCGGAGCGGCCACGGACCGCAAGCTCGGCGCACCGCGCACCCCGTTCCGCGGCTAGAATGACCTCCCATGGTCAACCCTCTCGAGAACTCCGTCGCCTTCGTGACCGGCGCCACCTCCGGGTTCGGCTCCGCCATCGCGGCGCGCCTCGCCCAGGAGGGCGCGCGGGTGGTCCTCGCCGGGCGCCGCGCCGACCGCCTGGCCGAGGTGGCGCGCGGGCTGGGGCCGCGCGCCCTGCCGGTCGTCCTCGACGTTCGCGACGGCAAGGCGATCGCGTCCGCCGTGTCCGCCCTGCCGCCCGGCTTCGACGCGGTCGACATCCTCGTCAACAACGCCGGCCTCGCCCTCGGGCTCGAGCCCGCGCAGCGCGCCTCGCTCGAGGACTGGGACACGATGATCGAGACCAACTGCCGCGGGCTGGTCACCTGCACGCGCGCCCTGCTGCCCGGGATGGTCTCGCGCGGGCGCGGGCACGTGGTCAACCTGGGGTCGGTCGCCGGCACCTACCCGTATCCGGGCGGCAACGTGTACGGGGCGACCAAGGCCTTCGTCCACCAGTTCTCGCTCGCCCTCCGCTCCGACCTGCTCGGGACGGGCGTGCGCGTCACCTCCGTCGAGCCCGGCATGGCCGAGACCGAGTTCTCGCTGGTGCGCTTCCAGGGCGACGCCGCGCGCGCGCGCGACGTGTACAAGGGGATCCAGGCGCTCTCGGCCGACGACGTCGCCGACGCCGTGACCTGGTGCGTGACCCGCCCGCCGCACGTGAACGTCAACGTCCTCGAGGTGATGTGCACGCAGCAGGCGTTCGGCCCGTTCGCTGTGCACCGCAACCCCTGACGGCGCAGGCCCCGGCGTCCGTGCCCCGCCGAGGGCGAAGGGGCGTCCGGCGATCCGGCGGCGCTCTGCGCCACCCCCGGGTGAGCCCGGCAAGGGCGTGGCGACCTGCCGCATGAACTGGCAAGCCATCACCTTCCCGAATCCAGGAGGGTGCATGCGACGTTTGCTGGCGGCGATCCTGACGATGGCGGCGGCACCGGCACTTGCGCAGGGCGGCGGCGCCGGAGACACGGCGCGGGCGGCGCACGGGAAGACGGAGGTGACCTGGTACGGCCAGGCGGCCTTCGTCATCAAGACGCCGCGCGGCACGGTGCTGGCCGTGGACCCGTGGTTCTCCAACCCGGTCGCGAAGGCGAACCACCTCGAGGCCCCGACGAAGGTCGACTTCATCCTGGTGACGCACGGCCACGCCGATCACGTGGGCGACGCGATCGCCCTCGGCAAGGCCACGGGCGCGAAGCTGGTCGCGCCCTACGAGCTGGCCAAGGTGCTCGTCGCCGCCGGCTATCCCATGGACCCGGCGAAGCTCGCGCCCACCGCGGGCAACATGGGCGGAACGATGGTGCTCGACGACGACGTCTCCATCACCATGGTGCCAGCGGTCCACTCCTCGGGGTTCCAGAAGGACCCGCAGAGCGTGCCCGAGTACGGCGGCAACCCCGTCGGCTACTTCATCCACGTGAAGGGCGGGCCGCGCTTCTACCACACCGGCGACACGGCGCCGTTCAGCGAGATCCAGCGCTACGCCCGGCGCTGGCCGATCGACGTGATGATGGCCTGCATCGGCGGCCACTTCACCATGGATCCGGTCGGCGCCGCCGAGCAGGTGGGCTGGGTGCGGCCCAGGGTCGTGATCCCCATGCACTTCGGCACCTACCCGCTCCTCGCGGGACGGCCCGCCGAGCTGGAGGCGGCGCTGCGCAAGAGCGGGAGCAAGGCCCGCATGGTGGAGATGAAGCCCGGGGAGACGCGGACCTTCTGATCGCCCTGATCGCCCGGCCCGGGCGGCGCGAGGCCGGGCCTCCCCCCCCGGCCCGCCGGTCTGCTATTCGTCGGGAGGCCGGCGCGCGGCGCCGGCCTCCCGACCCGTGACCGACGCCCTCCTCCACGCCCGCGCGGCGCCGACCGCGCTCCCCACCGCCGGCCCGGACCGCCGCGCGGGCCACGCGGCGCGGGAGGCGCTGGCGGTCGGCGGCGCGCTGGCGCTCTTCCTCCTGCTCGCGGCGCTCGAGGCGCGGCGCTTCACCTACCCCATCTTCGACGACGTCGCCTACCTCGACGCCGGCAACCAGGTGCGGCTGCTGGGGGGGCCGCTGGGGCTCCTGCGCGCGCTCCTCGCCGGCACCTTCACGGAGGCGAACCGCCACCCGCTCTACCTCGGCCTCCTGTCGCTGGTGGCGCGGACCGCGCCCGGCTACCACCGCGACGCGCAGGCGCTCACCATCGGCCTGGGCGCGGTGGCCCTCCTCGCCTGCTGGTGGACCGCGCGACGCCGCCTCGGCCCGGCGCCGGCGGCGGTGCTGGCGCTGCTCCTCGCCACGAACCGCACCTTCGTCGCCTGCGCCGCGCGCGAGGGCTGCGAACCGGTCCTCGTGGCGGCGTGGGCGTTCGCCGTCGGCGCCCTGCTCGACGGCCTCGATCCGGGCCGCCCGCGCCGCCTCGGGCCGTGGCTCCGCGCCGGCCTCTGGTCGGGGGTGGCCTACCTGGCGAAGGGCACCGGGATGTTCCTGCCCTCCTCGCTCGCGCTCACCTTCCTCGTCGTCGAGCGGCGGAGGGCGCTCTCCGACCGGAGGGCGTACGTGTACGCGGCCGGGTTCCTCGCCGCCGCAGCGCCGCTCCTGGTGCGCAACGTGCGCCTGTTCGGCTCGCCCTTCCACAACGTGAACCTCGAGTTCCTGTGGATGGACCGGCTCCCCGACTTCGCGGAGACGTTCGCGCCCCAGGCCGGGGCGCTCATCCCGCACGGGTTCCTCGCCTACCTCCACCACCTCACGCCGGCCGCGCTCGGCCAGCGCGTGGCGGTGGGCCTGGGGGAGACCACGTTCCTGCTCGCCGAGTCGATGGCCCCGGTGGGAGGCGCGGCGGGCGGGCCGGCGCACGTGGCGGCGGTGCTGGCGGGCGCGCTGGCGACGGTGGCCGCGCTGCGCCACCTGGCCCGGACCGCGGGCGGCTTCGCGCGGAGCTTCCTTTTCCTGCACGCGGGGTGGACCTACCTGTTCCTCTTCGTCTTCAGCGTGAACGGCGGGAACACGCGCTACTTCCTCCCGCTCGCCGCCACCGTGCTCGCGCCCGCGTTCGCGCACCTCGTCGTGGCGGACGTCCGGGCCGCCGGCGCGCCGCTCCGCTCGCGCTGGGCCGTGCGCGCCGCAGCCGTCTCCGTCGCCGCCGTGGTCATCGCGCTGGCACTGCCGCCGCCGGCCGTGGTCGCGCCCGGCATGGCCGAGGCGCGCGACTTCATCGTCCGCAGCGTCCGCCCCGGCGACGTCTACGCCGTGGACGCGCGGACGCACCTGCAGCCGCGCTGGCTCACGCCCGCGGCGCGCCAGCTCACGGTCTCCGCCAGCTGGCAGGAGCGGCCGGTGGACACGGCGCTCCTGCTCGACTACCTGCGCCGCGAACGCGTCCGGTTCGTGCTGCTCGACGGCGCGTCCACGGCGCACATGGCCTCGCCCTCCGACCCCGCCGGGCGGCGCTACCTCTTCTACGACCGGGTGCCGCTCGAGCCCGACGGCTCGCTGCCGCTGACGGGGTTCCCCGGCGGCCTGCGCCCGGTCTACGTCGATCCGCACCGGCCCCGGCGCTGGGTGGTGCTCGAGACGCCCTGGGCGCGCTGAGGGGGCGCCCGCGCGCGGCGCCGGCGGGTGCGGCGCTCCTTGCGGATCCCCCGCCTCTTGCCTAAGCTGCGCCCGATCATGGAAGAGAGCCTGCTCGAGCACCTCGCGTGTCCGGACTGCGCCCAGCCGTTGCAGCTCAAGGCGCCCCGGACGGTCGCCGGGCGGATCGACCGCGGGCTGCTGGGCTGCGGCGCGTGCCACCGCAGCTGGCCCATCGAGGACGGGGTCCCGAACTTCGTGGCGGGCGGCGACGTCCCCGACGTCATCCAGACCACGAGCGGCTTCGCCCGCAACTGGGACGCCTTCAACGACGTCATCCTCGACAACGAGGAGCTGAACGACGAGCTCTTCCGCGACTGGATCACCCCCTTCCAGCCCGAGGGCTTCCGCGGGAAGCTGGTGGTCGAGCCGGGCTGCGGGATGGGGCGCTGGCTCCGCATCGCCCACCGGTACGGCCCGCGCACGCTCATCGGCGTCGACTACTCGGAGGTGGCCTACACGGCGGCGCGCAACCTGCGCGACCTCCCGGACGTGCACGTGATCCGGGCCGACGTGCTGCGGCTGCCGCTCCGGCGCACCGTGGAGAGCATCTACTGCCTGGGCGTGGTCCACCACACGCCCGATCCGGCCCGCACCTTCGGCGCGCTCGTGGATGTGCTCGCGCCCGGCGGCACCATCAACTGCTGGGTGTACGGCGCCGAGGGGAACGAGTGGATCACCCGCTTCGTCGACCCGCTCCGGCTCCGCGTCACGAGCCGGCTCCCGCACGGCGTGCTCTGCGCGATCTCGCAGGGGCTGGCGCTGGTGCTCTACGGCGCGGCCGCCGTCGCCTCGAAGGCGCGCTGGATGCCGTACGGCGACTACCTCCGCTACCTCCGGCGCTACCCGTTCCGCTACATGAGCCACATCGTCTACGACCACCTGGTACCCCGGATCGCGCACTACATCCCGCGCCACGAGCTCGAGGCCTGGGTGGCGAGCCACGCCCTGGTGGCCCAGATCACCCCCCGCAACGGGAACTCCTGGCGTCTGCTCGCGGCGCGCGCCGCCGAGGGCGCGCAGGCCGGCGCGGTGGGCCGCACCGGGACGTGACGTGATCGGCTCCGCCGCGCCCGCGGCCGGCCTCCCCGCGCCGCAGCGCGACCCGCCCTCCCCGCTCCGCCTCCCCGGCGCCGGCTGGCTGGCGCTGGTGGTGGTCGTCACGCGCGCCGCCGGACTCCTCCTCGGTCCCCTCAACCTGGACGAGTGCGAGCTGCTCGTCGTCGGCCGGGTGCTCGGCGAAGGAGGCCTGCCGTACGTGGCGTTCGCCGAGAAGAAGCCGCTCCTCGGCTACCTCTTCTACGCGCCGGCCGCGTGGGTCGGCTACCGCATGTGGCCGATGCAGCTGCTCGCCATGGCCTGGGTCGTGGCGACCGCGCTGGTGGTGGGCCGCGCGGCGCGCGCCTGGACCGGGCGCGCGGACGTCGGACGGGCCGCCGCGTGGCTCGCCTGCCTGGCGCAGGTGGCGTGCGTGCCCGCGGTGAACCTCGAGACGCTCCTCAACCTCCCGGCGGCGCTGGCGCTGCTGGGGTACGTCCGCGCGCAGCGGTCCGGCCGGCTCCGCGACGCCCTCGTCACCGGGCTGTGGATCGGGGTCGCCACGCTCTTCAAGCAGCAGGCCGGCATCCTCCTGGTGGCCTTCGCGCTGGCCCTCGCCCTCGCGAGCCGGCCGGGCGCGCCGCGCGCGCTCCCCGTCGCGGGCCTGCTGATCGGGACGGGGCTCCCCTGGGCGGCCGCGGCCGGGCTCTACGCGGCGCTGGGCCACCTGCCGGAGTTCTGGGAGTGGAACGTCCTGCGAAACGTCCGCTACAGCGCCCACGGCGCCGGGTCGGCCGCGGCGCGGCTCGCCGGCGGGATCGCGATCGGGATCGCCCTGGCGGCGCCGCTGCACTGGTACCTCGCCGTGCGCGAGTCGCTCCGCGTCCTGCGCGACCGGCGGCGCGAGCCGGTGGCGGTGGGCCTGACGGCGGCCCTCTGGCTGACCGCGATCCCCGTCTCCCTGGGCGGCCGCTTCTACGACCACTACTTCCTGCAGTTCGCGCCGCCGCTCTCGCTCCTGGCCGCGCCCGGGGCCGTGCGCCTCCTGGAGGGGTGGCGCCGCCTCGGCCGCCGGGCCCGCGCGCTCGCGGCCGGCGCGGTGGTGGCCCCGCTCCTGCTGTTCCTCGGGCTCCCCTACGCGCTCGGAGCGCGCGGCGCCCTCCCCCTGCAGGAGCACCGGACCCGCGAGCTCGCCGCCTGGCTCCGGCGTCACACCCGCCCCGAGGACCGGCTCTTCGTGTGGGGCGACTACGCGCCCGTCTACGTCCTCGCCGACCGCCTGCCGGGGACGCGCTACTACACCACCGCGCTGCACGTGGGCGACTTCGACCCGCACCACCTGCCGGAGGGCTTCGACCTGCGGCCCCACGTGTCGGCCCGCGACGTGGCGCTCACCCTGCGCGACCTGGAGGCGAACCGCCCCGCCTACGTGGTGGACACCGCCCCCTCCGACATCCACGAGTGGCACCACGTCCCGCTGGCGGTCGTGCCCGCGCTCCGGCGCTACGTGGACGAGCACTACGCCCCGGTCGCGGTCGCGGGCGGGGCCCAGGTCTACCGGCGGCGTTGAGCGACGGTCCACTATGATGCGCTCGCATGCCGGCGCACGCGATCCCGGGGCTGGGCCCCGCCCCCTTCCGCGCCCCGGACGCCGCCGAGCGGCTGCGGCGCGTCGGGCGGAGGTTCCCGGAGCGGGCGGCCGCGCTGGAGCGCGCCTGCCGGCTCGCGCCGGACCCCGACCTCGCCCTGGCG
>JAJYHA010000137.1 GCA_021784995.1 Myxococcales bacterium | reverse complement strand
GCGAACGACACCGTCTTCGGCCTCAGCTCGGGGATCGTCACCACGTCGCTCAAGCACGCCCACGACTTCCGGCGCCGCAGCGCGGCCGGCATGGTGATGGTGAACCTCCCCACCGCCGGCGTCGACTTCCACGTGCCGTTCGGCGGCCGGAAGGGCTCGAACTACGGTCCCCGCGAGCAGGGGGCCTACGCGCGAGAGTTCTACACCATCGTGAAGACCGTCTACACGCAGCCCTGAGCCGCCGCCCTCGACGCCATGACCGAGATCACCGGCCACACGCGGCTCTTCGCGATCGTCGCCGATCCCGTCGGCCACGTGCGCACGCCGCAGGTCTTCAACGCGCGCTTCGCGGCGCGGGCCACGGACGCGGTCATGGTCCCCGTCCACGTCGACGCCGCCGGGCTCCCGGCCGCCTTCGACGCCTTCCGCGCCATGAAGAACCTGGGCGGGATCATCGTGACCGTGCCGCACAAGACGGGCGCGGTCGCGCTCTGCGACGCGGTGGGGGAGACGGGCCGGGCCGTCGGCGCGGTCAACACCATCCGGCGCGAGCCGGACGGGCGGCTGGTCGGCGACATGTTCGACGGGGAGGGCTTCGTCGCCGGGCTGCGCGCGCAGGGCGTCGAGCCGGCGGGGCGCGACGTCTGCCTCCTCGGCGCCGGCGGCGCGGCCAACGCCATCGCGTTCAGCCTGGCGCGGGCGGGCGCGGCGCGGATCACGATCGCCAACCGGACCGCGCGCAAGGCGGAGGACCTGGCGGCGCGGCTGCGGGGCCGCTTCCCGGGGCTGGCGGCGGCCGCGATCCCGGGGGCGCCGGGCGCGACCGATCCGGCCGGCCACGACCTGGTCGTGAACGCGACGTCGCTGGGGCTGCGGGCGGAGGACCCGCTCCCCCTCGACGCGGCGCGGCTCGAGCCCGCCATGACGGTGGCCGAGATCATCATGAAGCCGGAGCGGACGCCGCTGCTCCTGGCGGCGGAGCGGAGGGGCTGCCGGGTCCACCTCGGCCGGCACATGCTCGACTGCCAGGTCGAGCTGATGGCCCGCTTCATGGGCGCCTGAGGAGGCGGCGCGGCGCCCGGGCCCGGCGGCGGTCCGCCGGCGCTCCGGGAGGATCGAAGGAAGGCGGTCTGGCGGAACGCGACGGTCGTCCAACGAAGTTCGGAACCTCGGAGAAAGGAGTCGGCGATGCGATCTCGGATGACGGTGCTGGTGGCCCTGGCGCTCCTCGCTTTCGCGGGGAGCGCCCGCGCGGAGGAGCTGAAGATGGGCGCCCTCTACCCCTTCAGCGGCGGCCTGGCGCTGCTCGGGGACGAGAGCTTTCGCGGGCTGGAGGTGGCCACCGAGCAGGCCAACGCGGCCGGCGGCGTGCGGGGGATGCACGTCGTCCTGGTGAAGGGCGACGCGGTCGACGCGAACCAGGCGGTGGGCGAGGCGCGGCGCCTCGTCTCGGTGGAGAGGGTGAAGGCGGTGTTCGGCACCTTCTCGTCGTCGCTGGCGCTCGCCGCGACGCAGGTCACCCAGCTCGCGGGCGTGCCCTACTTCGAGATGGGCGCCATCTCCGACCCCATCACCGAGCGCGGCATGAAGTACGTGTTCCGCACCAACGCCACCGCGCGCGACTTCGCGCGCAGCATGGTGGACGCCGTGGCCGACGTGGTCGCGCCGGCCTTCAAGGCCGATCCGAAGTCGCTCAAGATCGGGATCATCCACGAGGACAGCCTCTACGGACAGACCGTCTCCGGGTTCCAGAAGGCGCGCGCCGCCGAGCGCGGGCTGAAGGTGGTGGAGATCCTGCCCTATCCCGCCAGCTCGGTGGACCTCTCGACCGTGATCATGCGGCTCAAGGGGAGCGGCGTCGACGTGGTGCTGCAGACCTCCTACCAGAACGACACCGTGCTCTTCTTCCGGCAGGCGAAGGAGCTCGGGTTCCGGCCCAAGGCGGCCGTCGGGGCGGGCGGTGGCTACTCGCTCACCGACACGGCCAAGGCCGTGGGCGCGGAGAACATCGAGGGCGCGCTGGACGTCGACTTCACCCAGTACCGCACCAACCCGGCCGCGGCGCCGGGCATCGAGGACTTCGTCAAGCGCTACACGGCGAAGTACGGGATGCCGCCGCGCTCGGGCCACAGCCTGGCGAACTACTTCGGCGCCAAGGTGTTCTTCGACGCGCTGGCGAGGGCCAAGGACCTCTCGGCGGACTCCATCCGGGCGGCCGTCCTCGCCACGGACATCCCGGTCGGCCGCACGGCCACCGGCTGGGGCGTCAAGTTCGGCGAGAACGGCCAGAACACGCGGGCGGTCCCGTTCCTCATGCAGTGGCAGGGCGGGCAGCTGGTCACCGTGTACCCGAAGGAGGCGGCGGTGGCCACGCTCGAGGCCCGCCTCGGGAAGTAGAGCGGCGGCTGGCGATCGGCGGGGCGTCGCCTCGCCGATCGCCGTGCGCGTGAACGTTCTGGGAGGATCGACATGAGGAGCTACGAGGTGTGCGAGTGCGGCGCCCCGCTCCGGCTGGCGGAGCGGCCGACCCCGAGCCCGAAGGGGTCCGAGGTGCTGCTGCGGGTGCTGGCGGCGGGCGTCTGCCACACCGACCTGCACGTCTGGGACGGCTACTACGACCTCGGCGGCGGCAAGAGGCTCCGGATGGCCGATCGCGGCGTCGAGCTCCCGCTGACGATGGGCCACGAGAACGTGGGGGAGGTGGTGGCGCTCGGGCCCGCCGCACGCGGCGTGAAGGTGGGCGACCGGCGCCTCGTCTACCCGTGGATCGGCTGCGGGCGGTGCGCACCGTGCGGGCGGGGCGAGGACAACCTGTGCCCCAGGCCGCAGTACCTGGGCATCTTCCGCGCCGGCGGGTACGCCGATCACCTGCTCGTGCCGCACGAGCGCTGCCTGTTCGACCTCGGCGGGATCCCGCCGGAGCAGGCCGCGCCGCTCGCCTGCTCCGGCCTCACCACCTTCTCCGCCTTGAGGAAGATCGGCCCCGTGCTCGAGCGGGATCCGATCGTCGTCATCGGGGCGGGGGGCCTCGGGCTCATGTGCCTCGACCTGCTCCGGTCGATGGGCGGTCGCGGCGCCGTGGTGGTGGACATCGACCCCGGCAAGCGCGAGGCGGCGATGCGGGCCGGTGCGCTCGCCACCGTGGACGGGACGGCGCCCGACGCCGCCCAGCGGGTCATGGCCGCGGCCGGGGGTGGCGTCCCGGCCGCCATCGATCTCGTGGGCGCCGCCGGGACGGTCCAGCTGGCGATGGCCACGCTGGCCAAGGGCGGGAAGGTCGTGGTGGTCGGGCTGTTCGGCGGCGAGGTGTCGCTCTCCGTGCCGCTCCTCCCGCTCCGCGCCATGGCGCTGCAGGGGTCCTACACGGGCAGCCCGGGAGAGCTCGGGGAGCTGCTCGAGCTCGTCCGGCGGGCCGGCGTGCCCTCCCTGCCCATCAGGACGCGGCCGCTCGGGGAGGCGGACGCGGCCTTGCGCGAGCTCCGGGCCGGGGCCCTGGTCGGCCGGACCGTGCTGGTCCCGGAGCGCTGATCCGCCCCTCGCGCGGCGAGCCGGCCATTTCGTCCTGCCCGACCGCCGGGGCCGCACGCGCCGGCGGTCGGCTTGCGGCCTGTCAGGACCATCCGCTATAGGGGCTGCAGCCAGGAGGGAGGCGCGATGCAGTTCTTCATCGATTCGGCCGACGTCGGGGAGATCCGGAAGGCGCTCGCCATGGGGCTGTGCGACGGGGTGACGACGAACCCGTCGCTCGTCGCCCGGACCGGCCGGAAGTTCTCCGAGGTCCTGAAGGAGATCACCGGGCTCGTCCCGGGACCCGTCTCGGCCGAGGTCACGGCCCTCGACTACGCCGGCATGATGCAGGAGGCGCGGCAGTACGCGCGCGTGGCCGACAACGTGGTCATCAAGGTCCCGCTCGTCATCGAGGGGTTGCGCGCGGTCCGCGACCTCACCGCCGAGGGGATCCGCACCAACGTGACCCTCTGCTTCTCTCCGGTCCAGGCGCTCCTCGCCGCCAAGGCCGGCGCCACCTACGTCTCCCCGTTCGTCGGTCGCCTGGACGACGTCTCCGAGGACGGGATGGCGCTCATCGCGCAGATCCTCGAGATCTTCCGGAACTACGACTTCGCGACCAAGCTGCTGGTGGCCAGCGTGCGCCACCCGCTGCACGTGCTGGAGTCGGCCCGGCTCGGCGCGGACGTCGCCACCATCCCGTTCAACGTCATCGAGCAGCTCGCGAGGCACCCGCTGACCGACCTCGGCCTGAAGAAGTTCCTGGCCGACTGGGAGAAGGTGCCGAAGGAGCGGTAGCGTCCGGCTCCGCTCACGGCCTCGCCTCCAGCGTCGCGCCCGCTCCGGTTCGCCTTTCGCCGCGGAGGCCGCGGGGTTAGACTCCGCTCCCGCGAAAGGGGACGGAGATGCTGGTCGTCATGAAGCCGAACGCCACGCAGGCCGAGATCGACGCGGTCATGGAGCGGATCCGCGCGCTCGGCTTCACGCCGCACGCCATCCCGGGCGCGCAGCGGACGGCGATCGGCGTCACGGGCAACCGGGAGCCGCTCGAGGCCGCGCTGTTCGACGACCTCCCGGGCGTCGCGGACGCCATCCGCGTCTCGAACCCCTTCAAGCTCGTGTCGCGCGAGGTGAAGCCGGACGACACGGTGCTCGACGTGGGCGGCGTGCCGCTGGGCGGCAAGGCCATCACCGTCATCGCCGGGCCGTGCTCGGTCGAGTCGAAGGAGCAGCTCCTCGAGGCGGCGCACGGCGTGAAGCGCTTCGGGGCCCGCTTCCTGCGCGGTGGCGCGTTCAAGCCGCGCACCAGCCCCTACGAGTTCCAGGGGCTGGGCGAGAAGGGGCTCGCGCTGCTCGCGCTCGCGCGGGAGGAGACCGGCCTCAAGATCGTCACCGAGGTGATGGACCCGGACGATCTCCCCATGTGCGTGGAGTACGCCGACGTGCTGCAGGTCGGCGCCCGCAACATGCAGAACTTCCCGCTCCTGCGGAAGGTCGGGGCGGTGCAGAAGCCCGTGCTGCTGAAGCGCGGGCCGGCGGCGACCGTCCGCGAGTTCCTGATGGCGGCCGAGTACATCCTCGCCAGCGGCAACTACCAGGTCGTGCTCTGCGAGCGCGGGATCCGCACCTTCGAGACGATGACCCGCAACACGCTCGACCTGAACGCGGTCCCGGTGCTCAAGACCCTGTCGCACCTCCCGGTGGTGGTCGATCCCTCGCACGGCATCGGCCTCCGCAAGCACGTCCCCGCCATGGCGCGCGCGGGCATCGCCGCGGGTGCCGACGCGCTCATCGTCGAGGTCCACCCGACGCCCGAGAAGGCGCTCTCGGACGGGCACCAGTCGCTCTCGATCCCGGAGTTCGCCGGGCTCATGCAGCAGGTCCGGATCGTCGCCAGCGCGCTCGACCGGCCGCTCTGAGGGGCGCGCCGGGCGGCGGCCCGGGCCCGGCGCCCGCGCGCCGCTCGTCAGCGCCCCGCGTCGCCGCGGCGGTACTCGACCGTGAGGTCGTCGAGGCGCTGCTTGAGCGCGGGATCGAGCCGTACGGTGGCGGCGGCCAGGGCCGGCGCGAGCTGCTCGGGACGGCTCGCTCCCAGGATGGGCGCCGTGACGGCCGGATGTGCCATCACCCAGGCGATCGCCATCGTCACCGCGGGGAGGCCCGCCGACGCCGCGACCTCCTTGAGCTCCTCGACGGTCGCGAACATGCGCTCGTGCCAGTAGCGCTGCTGGTACCGCTCGGCGGCGTTGCCCAGGGTGAACCGTGAGCCCTCCGGGGGCCCGCCCGGGCGGTGCTTCCCGCTCAGCAACCCGCCGGCGAGCGGGTTGTACGGGATCACCCCGATGCCCTCCTCGGAGCAGAGCGGCAGGAGCTCGCGCTCGATCTCGCGGAAGAGGAGGTTGTAACGCGGCTGGACCGAGTCGAAGCGCGCCAGGCCGAGCGTCTCGCTGCGCCCCAGCGCGCGCGCGACCTGGTAGGCGAGGAAGTTCGAGCACCCCACGTGGCGCGCCTTCCCCGCGCGGACGACGTCCTCCAGCGCGCGCAGCGTCTCGTCGACGGGCGTCTCGGGGTCGGGGGCGTGGAGCTGGTAGAGGTCGACGTGATCGGTGCGGAGGCGCCGCAGCGAGCCCTCGATGGCTGCGAGCACGTGCTGGCGCGAGCTGCCGCGGTCCCAAGGGCGCCCGGACATGGGGTAGAAGCACTTGGTGGCGAGGACGAAGTCGTCGCGCCGCCCGGCCAGCCAGCGGCCGACGATCTCCTCCGTCCGGCCGCGGAGGTCGCCGGGCGCGCCGAGCGGGTAGACGTCCGCCGTGTCGAGGAACGTGACGCCGGCCTCCGCCGCTGCGTCGAGGATGGCGCGCGAGGTGGTCTCGTCGGACTGGTAGCCGAACGTCATGGTCCCGAGGCAGAGGCGGGAGACGCGCAGGCCGGTGCGGCCGAGTCGGACGTGATCCATGGTGAGGCTCCTCCTCCTGGCGCTGGGTGCGTCGCCCGCGTCGGAGGCCGCCGCGCCGGCGACCTCCCGGGTTCGCCTGGTCAGCTGCGGCGCGAGGCCTTCCCGGTCACCGGTGCCGGGCGCCGCATGGCGCGCTTGAGCGAGCGCACGAAGCGACGGACCCGGTCGGCCCGGGCGCTCCGCGAACCACCGGCCGCGATGCGGGACACGACGGCGCTCCCCACCACCACCCCGTCCGCGAGGCGGGCCACCTCGGCCGCCTGGTCGGGCGTCGAGACGCCGAAGCCCACCACGACCGGCACCGGGGAGGCGGCCCGGACCTCCGCCACCTTCCCGGCCAGGTCGGACGGGAGCGCCGCGCGCGCGCCCGTCACGCCCGTCACGGAGACGAAGTAGAGGAAGCCGGTCGCGACCTCCGCGGCGCGGCGGCGGCGCGCCTCGGTGGAGGTGGGTGCGAGCAGGAAGACCATGCTCACGCCGGCGGCCGAGGCCATGCAGCGCAGCTCCGTCGACTCCTCCGGCGGGACGTCGGGGAGGATGACCGCGTCCAC
>JAJYHA010000116.1 GCA_021784995.1 Myxococcales bacterium | reverse complement strand
CACCGCCCAGCCCGCCAGCGCCCCCACGATCGCGCCCAGGACGACGCCGCCCGCCGCCGGGCCGATCGCCGACGCGGGCGTGGCGTTGTAGGTGACGAGCAGTCCGAAGGCGACCGCCATCCCGCACGCCACCGAGAGGTTGTTGCGCCCGCCGAGCCGCGCGTCGGCCACGGCGGCGAGGAGGAGCGCGAGGGCGGCGAGGACCCAGGGGCCGCCCGCGACGGGGATCGGCTCGCGGTAGACCGCGATCCGGAGCGGGCTCACCAGCCCGCCCTGGATCTGCTCGAGCCGCAGCGCGCCCCCACCCGGCGCGATGGCGGCCGGGAAGAAGTCGGTGTCGTGGTCCTGCGCGACGCGGGCGCGCCCGCTCCTCCCCACCCGGGCGTAACCGAAGGTCCGCTCCAGCTTGCCCTCGACCGGCTGGCGGGTGCCCGAGATCGTGAAGGCGACCCGGGGCTCGCCGCGCCCGGCGAGCTTGCCGGAGACGAGCAGCCGGACCGGGCCGGCGAAGCCGTCGGGGATCGGGACGGTGTCTCCCGGCGCCTGGACCTCGCCGGAGAAGGCCGGATCGCCAGGGTGCACGGTGCGCAGCGCCGGCAGCGCCGTCGCGACGACGGTGACCACGGCGGCGGCCGCGGCCAGGGCGCGCGTGCCGGCCTCGCGCCCCTCCTCGAAGGAGGGCCGGACGAGGTAGACGGCGACGCCGAGCGCCACCGCGATGACGACGAGGGTTGCGAGCAATTCCATCATGGGATGACCGAGCCCGAAAAGTTGACCTGGATCCTGGTTCGCCGCACAAAGATCGAAATGGCACGACGACTCGATCTTCACGGATGGGACGCGCTGCCCGGCACGGCCGAGCGCGGGCCGGGGTGGGCGCTGGTGGAGGCCGACTGCGTCGAATCGCTCGAGCGGCTGCCTCCCCGTTCCGTCGATCTCGTCTTCGCCGACCCTCCGTACCACCTCTCGAACGGCGGGACCACCTGTCAGAGCGGCCGCCGGGTCCGGGTGGACAAGGGAGCGTGGGACCGCTCGGGCGGCGTGGCGGAGGACCACGCCTTCCAGACCCGCTGGCTGACCGCCTGCCGCCGCGTGCTGAAGCCGTCGGGCACGCTGTGGGTCTCCGGGACGCAGCACGTCATCTTCTCGGTCGGCTACGCGATGCAGGAGCTGGGGTTCCACCTGCTCAACACCGTGACCTGGTACAAGCCCAACGCCGCGCCCAACCTGGCCTGCCGCTTCTTCACCCACTCGACCGAGATCCTGCTCTGGGCCAGCCCCACGCGCCTGCGCCCGCTCCCCCACCGCTTCAACTACCGCGAGATGAAGGCGGCCAACGGCGGCAAGCAGATGCGCGACCTGTGGAGCATCACCGAGCGGCCGGCGCCCGGGGGCGAGCAGGTCGTGTGGGCGCTCCCGACCCCTGGCCCGCGCGAGAAGGTGCACGGGCGCCACCCGACGCAGAAGCCGCTCGCGCTGATGGAGCGCGTGGTGGCGGCCAGCGCCGGGCCCGGCGACCTCGTGCTCGACCCGTTCTGCGGCTCCGGGACCACCGGGGTCGCGGCGCTCCGCGCCGGCTGCCGCTTCGTCGGCGTCGAGCGCAGCGCGGAGTACGTGCGGCTCGCCGCAGCCAGGCTCCACGCGCTCGGCGCGGGCGCTCACCCGTCGCTCGCGGGTCGCGAGACGCCCGGCGCGGAGGCAGCCCCGGGACCACGCGCGTGAGCGGAGCGTCCCCCGAGCGCACGCCCGGGGAGCATTGCCGGTCCCCAGGTCGCGTGGTAAGGGGATCTCGTGAGAGGCCCACCCGCCCGGCAGGACGAGCCCAGGGAACAGTATCCGGCCGTCGAGGGGGTCATCCTCGACGCGGCCGACCTCGCGACGGGAGATCGGGTCGTCTACCCGAACCAGGGCGTGTGCCGGATCACGGGCGTCGAGCGCAAGGAGATCGCCGGCCAGAAGCTCGAGCTGGTGCGGATGGTGCGCGAGGAGGACGGCGCGGCGGTCCTGGTCCCCCGGAACAAGGTGCCGGCCATCGGCCTGCGCAAGGTCGCCAGCGCCGGACAGATCGAGGGCGTCTTCCACTACCTGGCGGCGCAGTACGACGACCCCGAGCTGGACTGGAAGGTCCGCCACCGCGACAACGCCGATCGCCTCATCGCGGGCGGCGTGCTCGGCGTGGCCGAGGTGGTGAAGGGGCTGCACTCGCTCTCGCGCATCCGACCGCTCCCGACCAAGGAGCGCGAGCAGTACGACAACGCGCGCCACCTGCTGGTGCACGAGGTGGCGGTCTCGCTGGCGGTCCCGCCGGCGCTCGCCGAGGACTACATCGACCACGCGCTGATGCCGCCCGCGGGCGTCACCTTCAAGCTCAAGCCACCACCCAAGCCCGTCGAGCTGCCGTCGCGACCGCGCCGGAAGGTGATGCGCACCGACGACGAGGACCTGGCGCTCGACGACCTCGGCCTCGACCTCGGCGAGCTCCCCGCGGGCGCCGCCGAGCCGGGCGCGGGCGCCGAGACGGGCGAGGAGGGCTCGGGCCCGGCGATCCCCACCGCGGACGAGATCCCCGCGCCCGACGTCGAGGGCGCCGTCGAGGAGGCGCTGCCGGGGATCGACGCCGAGGAGGAGGGCGAGGAGCCCGAGGCGGTGGAGGCGGAGGGCGAGGAGGAGGCGCCGGCGCCAGGCAGGCCGGCGGCCCGGAGGCCCGCCGCCGGGGCGGCACGTCCCGGGCGCACCTCCCGGCTCGAGAAGACGGCTGCCCGGCGCGAGCCGCGGAAGCAGTCCTCGAAGCAGTCCTCGAAGCAGCCCGCGAAGCAGCCCGCGAAGCAGCCTCCGAAGAAGGCCGCGGCGAAGCCGGCCCCGAAGAAGTCGCTCCCGGCGCCGCGACGCGCGGCGGCACGCCCCGCCCGCGGGGGAAAGAAGACGCCCGCGAAGCCAGCCCCGAAGCGGGCCGTGAAGGGGAAGAGGAAGTGATCCGCATCGTCACGCTGGAGCCGTTCGAGGCCGAGGACATGGCCCTGCTCGCGCGCACGCTCTACCAGGCGTTCGGCCTGGGAACCGAGCACTCCGGCGAGCGGCCGCTGCCGCCGGAGGCGAAGCTGGCCGACGGCCGGTACGACGCGGTGAAGCTCGTGGCCGAGGTGAGGCCGGTCAAGACCTTCGCCGACGACAAGATCCTGTACCTCACGAGCGCCCGACTGGCGCTCGAGCCCGGCCCCCTCGGCGAGCCGCAATGCTGGAGCTACGCCGAGTACGGCGGCGAGAAGGCTGTCGTCTCCACGGCGCGCTTCCCGGCCCGCGGAGTGACGGAGGCCTCCATCGAGACCTGGCGCAAGCGCCTCGCGCGCGAGGCGATCCACGCCGTGGGCCACCTGTGGGACCTGCACCACTGCTACGACGCGCGCTGCGCCATGCACCCCTCGTGGTCGCCGTCGCTGCCGGCCAGCCCCGAGTCCGACCTCTGCGTGTTCGATCGCGAGAAGAGCGAGCGCAGGGTCCGGCTGGCGAAGACCTAGGCGCCCTCCCCCGCCCCCCGTCGCGGCGCGCCGTGGGCGTCGAGCCACGGCGCGGCCACCGCCAGGAAGCGCTCCGGCGCCTCGAGCTGCGGCACGTGCCCCACGCCCTCCAGCACCGCCAGGCGCCAGTCGGGCCGCGCGGCGGCGAGTGCCCGCGCGGCCTCTACGTGGACCAGCCGATCGCGGTCGCCCTGCACCACCAGCGCCGGCGCGCGCACCGCCTCCACCATCCGCCAGAAGTGGCGCGGTCGAAGGAGGCGGTTCATGAGGGAGCGCTGCGCCGCGAGGAACTCGCGCCCGGTGGCGCCGCCGAGCGTCAACCGCCAGCGCGCCAGCTCCACGTGCGCCGCGTACACGTCGGGCGGCACGCGCGACGGGTCGACGCAGCAGAGCGCCAGCATGTCACGGACCATCCGTTCGGGTTCGCGCCCGAAGCGCGAGCGCACCAGGACGCCGCCGAGGAGCGGCACGGCGCTGGCGGCGAAGAGCGCGAGCACCTGGCGGTCCACGCGCGCGCCGCGCACGAGCGGCAGGGCCGGATCGACCAGGACGAGCGCGGCGACCCGCTCCGGCGCGGCAGCCGCCTCGGCGAGCGACAGGTAGCCGCCCATCGAGTTGCCGATCAGCACGGCCGGCTCGGGCGCGAGCCGCTCCAGGAACCGATGGAGGAGCCGCCGGTTGCTCCCGACGCGCGAGGAGCCCCGCGGGCCGCCCGTGCGCCCGTGGCCCGCCAGGTCGAGCGCCATCACGTGGCCGTGGGCCGCGAGCCGCGTTCCCACCGCCGCCCAGTTGAGGTGCGATCCGCCCAGGCCGTGCACCAGCACCACGGGACGGCCCGTGCCGCCGAAGTCCGCGTAGTGCACCGGGCCGTCCAGCTCCACGACCCGGCTCTCGAATCCCAGGAGCGGAGCCTCGCCATGCGCCGGGCGTGCGGAGCCGGGGGCCTCCATCAGCGGTCGATGGCGACGTCGACGAGGGTCGGCGAGAGGACCCGCGCCAGGTCGGCGGGGGCGATCCCGACCAGGAAGCCGCGCGACCCGCCGTTCACGTAGACGGTGCCGAGGTCGAGGATGCTCCGCTCCATGAAGGTCGGCATCGCCTTGCGCGTACCGAACGGGCTCGTGCCGCCGACCAGATAGCCGCTGTGGCGGTTGGCCACCTCGGGGCGGCAGGGCCGGACCGTGCGGTGACCCGCCTGGCGCGCCAGCTCCCGGGTGGAGACCTCCCGGTCGCCGTGCATGAGCACGACGAGGGGCGCGCCCGTGTCATCCTCCATGACGAGCGTCTTCACCACCGCGTGCTCGTCCACACCCAGCTCGCGCGCGGAGACCCGCGTCCCCCCGTGCTCCTCATACCGGTAGGGATGCTCCGAATAGCTCACCCCGCGCGAGCGGAGGAGGCGGGTCGCCGGGGTGGAGGGCGTCTTGCTCATGGCGGAGAGAGGGCGAGGAATCTCTAGCACCCCCGGCGGGCGCACGGCCACGCCATCCTGCCGCCCGGGGCGCCGCAGGGGCCATGCGGGGGCTGCACCCGCAGGGCCGCAACCGGCGCTCGGGTGCGGTGTTCGGACGCAGTGGCCGGGTCGCGACCGACCGACGACACGCACCAGGAGGGACGCACATGCAGGGACGCACCCCGTGGCTGGTCATACCGCTCGCCCTGGCCCTGGCGGCCTGCGGAGGCAGCTCATCCACCGCCGGCGGCTCGTCGGGCACGACCGGCGGCACGGCGCTGCAGGCGGCCACCGGCACCATCACCGGCTTCGGCAGCGTCGTGATCGACGGCGTCGAGTACGACGACTCGGGCGCGACGGTCTCGAGGGACACGGACCCAGCCCACCCGATCGACGCCACCCTGGACGACCTGCACATCGGCCAGCAGGTGATGGTGACGTTCGCCAACGGCGCGATCACCCACGTCTCGATCCTCGCCAGCGTGATCGGCAAGATCGACGCCGGCTCCATCAACCCGAACGACGCCGGGACCACCAACCCCCTCGCGGACAGCTTCACGGTCGACGGCCAGACGGTGGTCTTCACGACCACGGGCGCCGACGCGACCGCCTTCGACGGCGTCGACGGCGCCGCCCAGCTCGCGGACGGGCAGCTGGTGGAGGTGTTCGGGACGCTCGACGCCTCCGGCCACGTCGTGGCGACGCGCATCGTGGTGATGCCGCCCGGCGGGGCGACCGTCGTGCGCGTCGCCGGCATCGTCCAGAACACGAACGCCACGGCGGCGACCTTCACCCTCGGCACGCTGACCGTCTCCTACGGCTCGGCGACCCTGGTGCCCTCCGGCGCGACCATCCAGGACGGGGAGAAGGTCTTCGTCTTCAGCGACCAGCTCCCCGGCGGCAACCCGCCGACGCTGACCGCCAGGAGCATCTTCGTCCCGCGCGCGGCGCTCGCCAGCCGGCCGGTGCTCGTGGGCGGCGCGGTGACGTCGGTCACGCCCGTCACCGGACAGGCCCTCCCGAACTTCACCGTGAACGGCTACACGGTGGACGCCTCGCAGGCGAGCCTGGTCGCGCCGGCCACGGCCGCCGACCTGGTCGTGAACGCGTTCGTGCGCGTGGAGGGGACGTTCGCGAACGACCAGATCCAGGCGACGCGGATCGCGATCCTGCCGTCGATGTCGCGGCCGGCGGTGCTGCTCATCGGGGCCATCTCGAGCGTGGACACCACCGCGACGACCTTCGTCGTCCGCGGCACGACCGTCGGCTACGCCCAGGCGACCTTCGTGAACGGGACGGCCGCGCAGCTCGTCCCCGGCGCGCTCGTGTTCGTGCACGGTCACGTCGGCAGCAGCGGCGTGGTGGCCGACCAGATCATGTTCGACACGGGGGCGACGCCTCCGGCGCCGGCGGCCACCGTGGTCCACCTGATGGGCACCGTCAGCGGGCTCTCCGGGACCACCTTCACGGTGGACGGCCAGACGGTCGACGCGTCGCACGCGCAGATCGTCCCCGTCATGGGCGGCGGCACGACCCTCGCGAACGGGAAGCTCGTCCGCGTGGACGGCACGGTGTCCGGCGGCACCGTCGTGGCCACCACGGTGTACGTGATCAACTTCGGGATGTAGACGGGGCGCGTGAGGACGCCGCCGGAGCCCGGCTCTCCGGCGGCGTCCTCGTCTCCCTCCTGGCGCTCACGCCGCTCGCCCCACCCCGCGGCGGGGTCGCTCCTCCCCAGCCGGGCTCCTCCTTGACTCGGGCGTCAGAAGCCTTAGAACTTGATTGAGTTCCCAGCCGTTCCTTGGGGGCGAACTGGTTTCGACGGAGGATGGACTGCGTCTGGTGCGCGCCGTGGTTGGTCACGAGGCCACGTAAAAACGGGACCAAGCAGAAACGCGAACGAGCCGATGGCTCTCGCGGCCTAGAGTGCCGCGCGTCCCCCCGTGAGCGCCGGGTAGCGGGAACGGACGTCAGCTCCGGCTGGACCTGGGCGGGAGGCGAGCCGCCTTGCCCGGGTCGAGATCAAAGGGCGAGGACGTGAGCGCTGGCAGGC
>JAJYHA010000321.1 GCA_021784995.1 Myxococcales bacterium | reverse complement strand
CTAGGCCAGCGGGAGGACGCGGCGCCGCCCGGCGCCCGGCCGGACCGCCCCGGGGCCGAAGCGGCCCGCCAGCCGCGCGCCGCACCGCGTGCAGGCGCCGTCCTCCAGGGTCGCGGCGAGCACGCGCATGCCGTCGCGCTCCACCAGCCGCGCGTCGCAGGCCGCGCAGCAGGTGGTCTGCCCGTCGGGATCGTGCACGTTCCCCGTGTAGACGTGGTGGAGGCCGACCTCCCGCGCGATGGCGCGCGCGCGTGACAGCGTCGCGGCCGGCGTGGGGGGCACGTCGAGCATGCGGTAGTCGGGGTGGAACGCCGTGAAGTGGAGCGGCACGTCGGCGCCCATGTGCTCCAGGATCCAGGCCGACAGCGCGCGCGTCTCGCCCGGATCGTCGTTGAAGCCCGGGATGACGAGGTTCGTCACCTCGGTCCAGACGCGCGACCGCGCCAGCCACGCGAGCGTCTCCAGCACCGGGGCCAGGTGCGAGAGCGTGACGCGCCGGTAGAAGCCCTCGGTGAAGGCCTTGAGGTCGATGTTGGCCGCGTCCATGTGCGCGAAGATCTCCTCGCGCGCCTCCGCGGTGACGTACCCCGCGCTGACGAAGACCGTCTTCAGCCCACGCGCGTGCGCCTCCCTCGCCACGTCGATGGCGTACTCGGCCCAGATCACCGGATCGTTGTAGGTGAAGGCGATCGAGGGGCAGCCGGTCTCCACCGCCAGGTCCACCACCTCGCGCGGCGCGCACTCCCCGGCGCTCCGCTCGTCGAGCCGCGCCTTCGAGAGGTCCCAGTTCTGGCAGAAGCGGCAGCCCAGGTTGCAGCCGGCCGTTCCGAAGGAGAGCGCCCGCGTGCCCGGGTGGAAGTGGTAGAGCGGCTTCTTCTCGATGGGATCGGCGGCGAAGCCGGTCGAACGGCCGTACGCGAGCGACACCAGGCGGCCCTCGACGTTCCGGCGCACGAAGCAGAAGCCCGCCTGCCCCTCCCTCAGCCGGCAGTCACGCGGGCAGAGGGTGCACCGGATCCGGCCGTCCGGCTCACGCGTCCAGTGGCGCGCGGTGTACACGACGCCGATCTAGCGCCGGAGGGCCCCCCCCGCCGCGCGGGCAAACGGGGTGACCGTGACGGTCCGCAGCACGTCGCCGCACCACCGGACGGCGCGGCGCCCGGTCGGGCCCTCCCCCACCGCCCCGAGGGCGGGCGCGAAGCCGCCGGGGGCCGCGTCCATGCCCAGGAAGAGGAACGGCTCCCCCGCCCCGGGGAGGTCGCCCCAGACGTCGAGCTGGGAGGGGCGCTCCGTGGCGGCGCCGAGCCGCCGGAACCCGCCGTAGAACGCCACCTCGGCCGCGTACTGGTAGCTGACCGGGAAGAGGAACGGTTGCCCGGGGTCGCAGCCGGCCTCGCGGCAGGCGCGGCGCGCCAGCGCGTGCGTCTCCGCGGCCAGCGCACGCCAGCCGTGGAAGCGCTCCACGACCGGGGTCCCCGCCAGCAGGCGCGGATGGAGCTGCTCGGCCGCGAACGCGACCAGGAGCGCGGCCGAGAGCGCCACCGAGCCACCGACGACGGCGCGGGCGACGGCGGGGCGCGCCCGCACCAGGACGGCGGCCGCGGCGGCGGCCAGCCCTGGGTAGACCAGCGCAGGCCAGTTGGCCTCCACCTTGCCGCGGGCGGCGGACCAGGTCGTGACGGCGAGCGGGACCAGCACGCACGCGGCGATCCGCCGCGCGGCGACCGAGCGCGGCCGCAGCAGGTGTCCGACGCCGAGCGCGAGCGCCACCGGGCCCGCCCCCGCCACCTGCCCCGCCACGAACTGGCCGAACGAGGCCCAGGTGGCGCTCCGCGTGAAGGCGTGCCCGATCTGGAACCCGATGGAGCTCCAGCCGTGCGTCGCGTTCCAGGCCAGGCACGGCGCGAAGACGAGCAGCGCCACCGCGGCCCCGAGCCAGGGCCAGCGCGTGCGGAGGTCGGCGCGCAGCTCCCGGTCCCAGGGGAGCAGGAGCAGCAGCGCCGGCGCCAGCAGGGCCGCCGTGTACTTGGAGAGGAGCGCCACGCCCACCGCCAGGCCGGCTGCGATCCACGCCCCCCTGCGCGCGCGGGCGAGGAGCCACGTCGCGGCCGCGTAGGCGGCGACCAGGGGCGCGTCGGGGAGCGCCAGCGCCCCCAGCACGTGCAGCATCGGGGCCGACACCGTGAGCAGCGCCGCCAGGAGCGGCGCCCGCGGGTCGTCTGAGAGCTCGCGCGCGATCAGCGCGGCGAACGGCACCACCAGCGCGCCGCAGACCACCGCGAGGAGCCGCACCCCCAGCTCGCCGGGCGCGAGCGCCGTCCCCGCGCGGACGAGCCACGCCACCAGCGGCGGGTGGTCGTAGTAGCCCGCCGCCGGGCGGAGCGACCAGAGCCAGTAGTAGGCCTCGTCGGTGTAGAGCTCGGTGGTGGAGAAGGCGAGCGCGCGCGCCAGCCCCGCGCCCAGCGCGAGGGCGGCCACCAGGAGCGGCATGCGGGCGCGGTCGCGCACCGCGGCATCGTAGTCCAAACGGGGTCCGCGTGAGGGCGCGTCCGCCTTGCCCCGTCCCCGCGATCCGCCTAGATTTCCGCGGCTTCCCCCCGGGAGGACCGTGACCTTTCGCGAAGCCCTCGACCGCCGCGTGCTCGTCTTCGACGGCGCCATGGGCACCCAGATCCAGGGCGAGCAGCTCCGGCCGACCGACTTCGGCGGCCACGAGGGGGCGAACGACCTCCTGACCCTCACCCGGCCCGACCTCGTGGAGGCCATCCACGAGCGCTACCTCGCCGTCGGCTGCGACGTGGTGGAGACCAACACCTTCGGCTCCTCGCGCCTCAAGCTGGACGAGTACGGGCTCGGCCACCGCACCTACGAGGTGAACTTCCGGGCCGCGGTCCACGCCCGGCACGCGGTCGACCGCCACGCCACGCCGGACCACCCGCGCTTCGTGGCGGGCTCGATCGGGCCCACGGGCATGCTGCCCTCCGCCTCCGACCCGGCCCTCTCCAACGTCACCCCGGCCGCGCTGGAGCGCATCTTCCTCGAGCAGGCGCGCGCGCTGGTGGACGGGGGCGTCGACGCCATCATCGTCGAGACCCAGCAGGACCTGCTCGAGCTGCGCTCGGCCGTGCTGGCCGCCGACGCCTGCCGCCGGGAGGCCCTGCGCGACGTCTTCATCATCGCCCAGCCGACGCTCATCGACGCCGGCGGGCGCATGCTCCTCGGCACCGACGTCGGCGCTGCCCTGGCGGCCCTGGAGCGCCTCCCGGTGGACGCCATCGGCCTCAACTGCTCCACCGGGCCCGCCGAGATGCGCGAGAGCATCCGCTACCTGGGCGAGCGGTGCAGCCACCACGTCTCCTGCATGCCGAACGCCGGCATGCCCGAGAACGAGAACGGGCGCGCCGTCTACCGGCTCTCGCCCGACGCGCTCGCGGACGCGCTGACCGGGTTCGTGCGCGACCTCGGCGTCACGATCGTGGGCGGCTGCTGCGGGACCACCCCCGCGCACCTGCGCCGGGTGGTGGAGCGCGTGCGCGCCCTCGAGGTCCGCCGCCGCCCACGCCCGCGCGCCGCGCCCGAGCTGGCCTCGGCCATGAAGGCCGTGCCGCTCGACCTCCAGCCCCGGCCGCTGGTGGTGGGCGAGCGCGTGAACGCCCAGGGGTCGCGGAAGGTGAAGGAGCTCCTCCTGGCCGACGACTACGCCGGCGTCCTGCGCATCGCGCGCGACCAGGTGGAGGGCGGGGCGCACGTGCTCGACGTCTGCGTGGCGCTCAACGAGCGCGACGACGAGGCGGCGCAGATGCGCACGCTGGTGCGGCTGCTGGCGCAGAGCGTCGACGCGCCGCTCATGATCGACTCCACCGAGGCCGACGTGGTCGAGGCCGCGCTCCGCGTCCACCCGGGGCGCTGCATCGTCAACTCGGTGAACCTGGAGAAGTCGGGCGAGCGGGTGAAGCGGATCCTGCCCCTGGTCCGGCGTTACGGGGCGGCCGTGGTGGCCATGACCATCGACGAGAGGGGCATGGCCCAGACGGCCGAGCGCAAGGCGGAGATCGCGCGCCGCACCGTGGCGGTGGCGCACGAGTACGGCGTCCCGCCCGACAGCCTGGTCTTCGACCCCCTCACCTTCACGCTCGCGACCGGGGGCGAGGAGTACCGCCGCAGCGCGGTGGAGACGCTGGAGGGCATCCGCCGCGTCAAGGCGGAGAACCCGGGCGTCTTCACGTGCCTCGGGGTCTCGAACGTCTCGTTCGGGCTCTCCCGGCCGGCGCGCGAGGTGGTGAACTCGGTCTTCCTCTACCACGCGGTGCAGGCCGGGCTCGACCTCGCCATCGTGAACCCGAAGGACATCCGCGGGTACCAGGAGATCGTGGCCGAGGAGCGCGCCCTGGCCGAGGACCTGGTCCTCGATCGGCGCGCCGACGCGCTGGCCCGGCTGGTGGCCCACTTCGCCGGGAGGACCGGCGCCACCGCGGCCCAGCCGGCGGAGGACCTCTCCGCCGGGAAGGGCGCCGAGGAGCGCATCCATCTGCAGATCCTCCACCGCCGCCCGGAGGGGATCGAGGCGCTCCTCGACGAGGCGCTCCGGCGCCGCGCGCCGGTCGAGGTGCTGAACGAGGTGCTGCTGCCGGCCATGAAGGACGTGGGCGACCGCTTCGGCGCGGGCGAGCTCATCCTGCCCTTCGTCCTGCAGTCGGCCGAGGTGATGAAGAGGGCGGTCGCCTACCTCGAGCGCTTCCTGGAGCGGGTGGAGGGCACGGCCAAGGGCAAGGTGGTGCTCGCCACCGTCTACGGCGACGTGCACGACATCGGCAAGAACCTGGTCAAGACCATCCTCTCCAACAACGGCTACGAGGTGCACGACCTCGGCAAGCAGGTGCCGGTCGCGACGATCATCGAGAAGGCCATCGACGTGGGCGCCGACGCCATCGGCCTCTCCGCGCTCCTCGTCTCCACCTCGAAGCAGATGCCCTACTGCGTGCAGGAGCTGGCTCGCCGCGAGCTCTCCTTCCCGGTGGTGATCGGCGGCGCCGCCATCAACCGCAAGTTCGGCCACCGCACCCTCTTCCTCGAGGACGGCAGCGCCTACCCCGGCGGCGTGTTCTATGCGCGCGACGCCTTCGAGGGCCTCGCCCTCGTCGAGCAGCTCACGGACCCCGCGCGGCGCGAGCGGCTCACGAGCGAGGTGGTGGCGCAGGCGGTGAAGCAGCGCGACGAGCCCGAGCGGGCGCCCGTCGCCGCGCCGGCCGGCGCCCGCAGCACGGTGCGGCCCGTGGCGCGGCCACCGGTCCCGCCCTTCTGGGGCACGCGCGTGGTGCCCTCGGGCGAGGTGAAGCTCGCCGAGGTCTGGCGGCACCTCGACCGGGTGGAGCTCTTCAAGCTGCAGTGGGGCGTCCGCGCGAAGGACCGCGCCGAGTACGAGCGCCTCGTGCGAGAGGAGTTCGAGCCGCGGCTGGAGGCGCTGAAGGCGGAGACCCTGGCCAACGGCTGGCTCACGCCGCGCATCGTCTACGGCTACTTCCCCTGCCATGCCGAGGGCGACCAGCTGGTGGTGCTCGATCCGGAGCACCGCAAGGAGACGCTGGCGCGGATCGCGTTCCCGCGCCAGCCCGACGAGCGGCACCTCTGCCTGGCCGACTACTTCCGCCCGGAGTTCGGATCGGACGTGGTGGCCTTCCAGGTGGTGACCGTCGGCCCCGAGGCCACCCGCCTGGCCGAGTCCTGGCAGGAGCGGGGCGAGTACAGCCGCGCGCTCTACCTGCACGGCCTGGCGGTCGAGACGGCGGAGGCGCTGGCGGAGACCTGGCACCGCGCGGTCCGCCGCGAGCTCGGCCTGGCCGATCAGCAGGGGAAGCGCTACTCGCCGGGATACCCGGCCTGGCCGGAGCTGGTGGACCAGCGACAGATCTGGAAGCTCCTCGACCCCGGGCGGAACGTCGGCGTCTCGCTCACCAGCGCCGACCAGATGGTCCCGGAGCAGTCCACCTCGGCCGTCGTCCTGCACCACCCGGAGGCGGTGTACTTCACCATCCGTGGCGTGGCGGGCGCCGCGGCCGCCGCGCCGTAGCCGCCCCGGGCGGCCGCGATCCGGACCCGCGCGCCGTGCCTCCCGGTCGGGTACGCGGCGAAATGCCCCCCGCCCGCCGTCCGCCACTGAAAGAAACTTTCGGTCCGTCGCCGCCACGCCACGGGGCACGACGGAAAACCCACGTGCTTTCGTGGCGTCGCGGCCGGCATCTCCCTTGCTAGAGGCCCGCGCGTGACCTCCGCCATGGCCGGATCGACCCTCCTGCTGGCCGCCCTCCTGGCGGGCGGCGCGGCGCGCGCCGCCGGGCCCGCCGTGCCGGAGGCGCCCACCCTGCCCGCCGTCGTCCGGATGGAGGACGCGCTCCGGCTCGTCCGCGAGCAGGGGCTCGACCTCCTGGTCGCGGAGGCGGCGGTGCACGGCTCGGAGGGCGACCTGCGGGCCGCGAGCGCCATCGCCAACCCCGCCCTCTCCGCTTCGTACGGACGCTCCTTCACGTACGGGCACTGCGTCGACGCGCAGGGCGCGCCCACCGGGTGCGAGATCCTGCCCGACGCCCAGTACGGCATCGGGCTCTCCGACCAGGGCGCCATCGTCGACGCCCTCTCCGGCAAGCGCGGGCTGCGCGTGGCCACGGCGCGCGCGGCGCTGCAGGCGGCCCGAGCCACGCGGGACGACGCCCTGCGGTCGCTCCAGGCGCAGGTCCGGCAGGCCTTCGTGCAGGCGGTGACCGCGCAGGAGGCGGTGCGGTTCACGGACGAGGTGGCGGCCGCGAGCGCGCGAACCCTCCAGCTGACCGAGCAGCGCTACGAGGCGGGGGCCATCAGCGAGGCCGACCTGGCGCGGGTGGAGGTGGCCAAGCTCGAGGCGGACCAGGCTCGCACCACGGCCGGCCAGGCGCTGCGCGGGGCCAAGATCGGGCTCGCCTTCCTCCTGGGGTTGCGCGGCCCGGTGCCGGTGTTCGACGTGGAGGGCCCCGATCTGCTCCGGCCCGGCGCCG
>JAJYHA010000141.1 GCA_021784995.1 Myxococcales bacterium | reverse complement strand
CGACCTGCTACGGCGCCGACGCCGTCCACGTGCTGACCGAGATCGCCGCGCACGCGCGCGGCGCGCTCGAGCACGATCCCCGCGTCGACACCATCTTCGAGATCGGCGGGCAGGACGCCAAGTACATCCGGCTCGACGCCGGCCGCGTGGTGGACGCCGCGATGAACGAGGCCTGCAGCGCCGGGACCGGCTCCTTCATCGAGGAGCAGTGCCGCCGCCTCGGCCTCGACGACGTGACGGCGCTGGGGCGCGAGGCGCTGGCGGCCGGCGGCGGCGTCGCGCTGGGCCAGCACTGCTCCGTCTTCATGGCGGAGGTGCTCGACGAGGCGGCGGCCGCCGGCGTGGAGCGCCCCTGGATCGTGGCCGGCCTCTACGACTCCGTGATCCAGAACTACCTGAACCGGGTGAAGGGGCCGCGCTCCGTGGGACGGGTCGTCTTCTGCCAGGGCATGCCCTTCACCTCCGACGCGCTCGCGGCCGCGGTGGCGCGCCAGACCGGCGCCGAGGTGATCGTCCCGCCCAGCCCCGGCACCATCGGCGCGCTCGGCATCGCGCTCCTCGCGCGCGACGCCGTGCGCCCGCGGCCGGTCGACCTCGGCAGCTTCCTGGCGGCGGAGGTGGAGCGGAAGGACACCTTCGTCTGCCGCGCGACGAGCGGCTGCGGCGGGGCGGGGAACTCCTGCCGCATCGACCGGCTGCGCACCCGGGTCGCCGGCGCGCGCCGCTCCTTCACCTGGGGCGGCGCCTGCGCCCTGCACGAGGGCGGCGCCGGGAAGGTGAAGCTCCCCGACGGGGCGCCCGATCCCTTCCGCGAGCGCGCGGAGCTGGTGACCGCGCTGGTGGAGGCCCTGGGGCCCGGCCGCGGGAGGCGGCGCGTCGCCCTCGCGGAGGCCTTCCAGCTCAAGGGGCTCTTCCCCTTCTTCGCCACCTTCGTCCACGCGCTGGGGCTCGACCTGGCGGTCGTGCGCGGCGGGGGACGGGAGGCGCTGCGGCGCGGCGTCGAGGGGGGCAACGTCCCCTTCTGCGCGCCCATGCAGCAGTACCACGGCCTCGTCCGGGCCATGGCGGAGACGGGGGCCGAGTTCGTGCTGGCGCCGATGATGCGCGACCTGCCCCGCGTGAAGGACGAGCCGCACGCCTGGACCTGCCCCATCGTGCAGGCCAGCCCCGACGTCCTGCGGCAGGACCTGGCCGAGGCGCTCGGCGGGCGGCTGCTCTCGCCGGTGTTCCACTGCGGGCCGGGCCGGCTCGACGCGCCGACCTTCCTGTCGGCGTGCCGCGAGCTGGCGGCGGCCCTCGGCGCCGGCGGGGAGGCCTGGCGCGCGGCGCACGCGGCCGCGCGGGCGGCCCAGGAGCGCTTCGACGAGGAGCTCCTGGCCCTCGGGCGGCGCGCCCTGGAGCGCTGCCGCGCCGGCGGGCTCCTGCCGGTGGTGGTCCTCGGGCGGGCCTACACGATCCACGACGAGGTCCTGAACTCCAACGTGCCCGCGCTGCTGCGCGAGCAGGGCGCGGTCCCCATCCCGGTGGACTGCTTCCCCACCGGCGACGCCACCCCCCTGGTCCCGGGGGCCTTCTGGGGGTACGGGCAGCGCATCCTGCGCGCGGCCCACGAGGTGCGCCGCACGCCCGGGGTCTACAGCCTCTACGCGAGCAACTACGCCTGCGGGCCCGACAGCTTCACGCTCCACGCCTACGCCCGGCTCATGGAGGGCAAGCCCTTCGCCGTCGTGGAGACCGACGGCCACGCCGGGGACGCCGGCACCAAGACCCGCGTCGAGGCCTTCCTCCACTGCGTGCGCGAGGACCTGCGCTCGGGGGCGAGCGGAGCCGCAGCGCCCGCCGCGCCCCTGGCGCTGCGCAACCAGACCCTGGCCGAGATCGCGCGGCAGGGCTCTCGCGTGCTGATCCCCCCCATGGGCCCCGAGGCGGGCGCGCTGGCGGCGGTGCTGCGCGGCTATGGCGTCCCGGCCGAGGTGCTCCCCCTCGCCACCGCCGAGACCCTCCGCGCCGGGCGCCGCCACACCTCCGGCAAGGAGTGCCTGCCGATGATCGTGACGCTCGGCACGCTCCTCGAGCGCGTCGCGGCGGGGGACGCGGACGAGCGGCTCTCCTTCTTCATGCCGGGATCGAGCGGCCCCTGCCGCTTCGGCTGCTACCGGCAGCTCCACCAGATGATCCTGGAGCGGCTCGGGCACGGGGAGCGCGTCGGCCTCTGGTCGCCGCCCGAGACCGACTACTTCCAGGGCGTCCCCCCCGGCATGGGCGCGCTGGTGTTCCTCGGGTGCACCGCCTTCGGCCTGCTCGACGCGGCCCTCCGCGACGCGCGGCCCGTGGAGCGGCGCGCGCTGGGGGCCGGCGCCGTCCACGACCGGCACGCCGCCGCGCTCGCCACGCTCCTGGAGGAGGCCGCCGGCGGCGACCTCTCGGGCCGGCGCGTGCTGGCGGAGGTCCTCTCCGGGCGCTGCTGGGGCGTGCCGGCGCTGCTCCGGCGCGCCGGGCGCGAGCTGGCCGCGCTGCGCGATCCGCGCCCGGTCCCCACCGTCGCGCTGGTGGGGGAGATCTACGTCCGGTCCGATCCGGCCTCGAACGGCTTCGTCGCCGACGCGCTGGAGCGCCGCGGCCTCCGGGTGCGGATCGATCCGGTCGTGGGGTACCTGCAGTACTCCGACCGCGTGCAGGGCCGGCGCGGCCGCCGCGCCACGCCCGGCGCGCGGCTGGCCTCCTGGCTCCGCTCCCGGATGCTCGACCGGTGCCGGCACGCCGTGGATCGGGCCCTGGGCTGGCCGCACCACGCCTCGCTCGAGGAGCTCGTCGCGGCCGCGGCGCCCTACCTGCGCGAGGATCTGGAGCACGAGGCGGTGCTGGCGGTGGGGCTGCCGCTGCTCGGGTGGCGCCGGGGAGAGCTCGACGGCGTCCTCTGCGTGGGGCCGCTGGAGTGCATGCCCAACAAGCTGGCCGAGGCGCAGCTCCTGCACCTCCAGCGGCGGGAGGGCCTCCCCGCGCTGACGCTCTCCCTCAACGGCGACCCGGTGGACGCCGACGTGCTCGACGCCTTCGCCTTCGACGTGCGCCGCGCCCACGCGGCGCGGTCCGGCCGGTCAGCCGCGGAAGCGCGCCACGGCAGCCTTCACGAAGCGTGACTTCACCTGCTCGGAGGCGAGCAGCGCCTGCGCGGGCGGGAGGCGGACGATGGCGTCCACCGCCAGCCGCAGGAAGCGGCTCCCCAGCCCCTCGCCCTCCTCCAGCAGCAGGTCGGCCAGGTTCCCGCGCTCCAGCGCCTGCCGGATCGCCTTCTCGGCCGGGTTGGCGGGGACGGGGCGCCGCGCGCCGCCGCGGACCATCCGCAGCGCCCCCTTGTGGCAGGCGTCGCCGCACACGCCGCAGCCGATGCAGCGCTGGCCGTCGACGTCCGGGGCCAGCTCCGTCTTCCGCCGGCCCGCCGCGCGCGCCGGCCGCATCGCGATGGCGCCCACGGGGCAGGCCCGGGCGCAGCGCGAGCACCCGGCGCACCGCGCCGGCTCGAGCCGCGGCAGGAACCCGCTCGGGTTGACGGCCGGCAGCGCGTAGTGGCTCACCGCGCGCAGCTGCTCGCAGCAGCACCCGCAGCAGTTGCAGACGAAGGTGGGGCGGTGCCGGACGTTGTCGGCGATCTGCACCAGCCCCTGCGCGCGGCTGCGGGCCATGACGTCGAGCGCCTCCGCGCGCTCGACCGCCCGGCCGAAGCGGTGCCGCACCACGAAGTCGGCGCCGCCGTCGAGCGAGAGGCAGCTGTCGACCTCCGCGCCGCACGCCCGCCCGAGGTGCTCCGCCTTGTGGCGGCAGAAGCAGAGCGACACCGCCCACCTGCGGGCGCTCCCGACCACCTCGGAGGCGCGCTCCCACGCCAGGACGTCCGGCAGCGGGTCGTCGGCGAGCGCCGTCTCGTGCACCAGGCTGCGCCCCACCACCGTCGCGTGCGAGAAGGCCTGCCGCGCGAAGGTGGGGTCGTGCGCGGTGTAGGCCTCGAGCGCCTCCGCCATGCGCCGCTTCGGGATCCCGTCCTTCGCCCGCATGAGCGAGTACTCGAAGAAGCCGACGATGGGCGGCGCCAGGAGATAGGAGCGCTGACCGGTGCGCGGGTGGACGAGGTCCATCACCACCCCGCGGTCGCACATCGGCTCGAGCCGGGCCGCGAGCTCCGCCTCGGCCACGCCCAGGCGGCCGGCGAGCCGCGCCAGCGAGGTCGGGCGCACCGGCATGCGCGCGGCCAGCGCGGCCTCCTCGGGCGAGAAGAGGATCTCGAGGATCTCGCGCCACCCCGCCGCGGCGCGCTCGTCGGCCGGCTCGGGCATGGGGACGGGGCCACGGTCGAGGCGCGCCACCAGCTGCCGGTACTCGTCCTTCATCCGCCCCAGGTGACCCATGCGCCGTTGCTACCACAGCCGCGCGCGCGCGGCGCGGTCGGGCGTTCGCCCCCCGCGCCGGCGCGCCGCCTCCCGCCACCTCCTGGATGGGGCCCGGCGCGGCGATCGGGCGCGCGAGCCGGGGAGCCGCCTGTGCTAGATCGTGAGCCGATGAGCCGGGTGCTGGTCACCGGAGCGACGGGCTTCGTCGGCGCGAACGTCGCCCGCCTGCTGGTCGAGCGCGGCGAGGAGGTGCGCGTCCTCGTGCGCCCCACCTCCGCGCGCGCCGGCCTGGCCGGGCTGCCGGTCGAGATCGCCGTGGGCGACCTTCGCGACGCCGAGGCCGTCCGCCGGGCCGTCCGCGGCTGTCGCCGCGTCTTCCACGTCGCCGCCGACTACCGCTTCTGGGCCCGCGATCCGGGCGAGCTCTACCGCAGCAACGTCCAGGGCACCCTCCACGTCATGGAGGCCTGCCTCGCCGAGGGCGTCGAGCGGGTGGTCCACACCTCGACGGTGGGCACCATCGGCCTGGCGGCGCTCCCCGCCCCGTGCGACGAGCACACGCCGCGGGTGGAGGGACAGCTCACGAGCCACTACAAGCGCTCGAAGCTCCAGGCCGAGGAGGCGGCGCTCTCCTACGTCGCGCGAGGGCTGCCGCTGGTGGTGGTCAACCCGAGCGCCCCGATCGGGCCCTGGGACGCCCGGCCCACGCCCACCGGCCAGATGGTCGTCGACTTCGCGCACGGGAAGCTGCGGGCGGTGGTGGACACCGGGCTCAACATCGTCCACGTCCGCGACGTCGCGGAGGGCCACCTGCTGGCGGCCGAGCGCGGCCGCGTCGGGGAGCGGTACATCCTGGGACACCGCAACATGACCCTGGCCGAGATCGCGGCCGAGCTCTCGGCGGTGACCGGAATCCCGGCGCCGCGCCTGCGGCTCCCATACGCCGTGGCCTGGGCCGCGGGGGCGGTGAGCACCGCCCTGGCGGACTGGGTGACGCACCGGCCGCCGGCCGTGCCGCTGGAGGCGGTGCGGATGGCGCGGCGGCGCATGTTCTTCGACGCGGCGAAGGCCGTCCGCGAGCTCGGGCTGCCGCAGACGCCGGTGCGGTCCGCCTTCGAGGACGCGATCGCCTGGTTCGAGGAGCGGGGCATGGTGCCGCGGCGCACCGGGAGGGACGTGGCGTGGGGATCCCGCTGAAGCAGGCCTTCGCCGTCGGCAAGTACATCGCGGAGCAGAAGCTGCGCCGCCGCAAGCGGTACCCGCTCGTGCTGATGCTCGAGCCGCTCTTCCGCTGCAACCTGGCCTGCATGGGCTGCGGCAAGATCCAGCACCCGGAGGCCGTCCTCCGCCAGAACCTGACGCCCGAGCAGTGCTGGGCGGCGTCCGACGAGTGCGGCGCCCCCATGGTGAGCGTCTGCGGCGGCGAGCCCCTGCTCCACCCGGAGATCGACCGCGTGGTGTCGGGCCTGGTCGAGCGCGGGCGGTTCGTCTACCTCTGCACGAATGCCATCCTGCTCGAGCGCAAGCTCGACCTCTTCACCCCCGACGACCGCCTCACGCTCAACGTCCACCTCGACGGCGTGGCGGAGGACCACGATCGCTCGGTGCAGCGCGCGGGCGTCCACCAGATCGCCGTGGCGGCCATCCGCGCCGCCCGCGCGCGCGGCTTCCGGGTCACCACCAACTCCACCATCTTCCTCGGGCACGACCCGGCCGCGCTCCACCGCTTCTTCGACGAGATGAGCGCGCTCGGCGTGGATGGGATGACCCTCTCGCCCGGCTACGGCTACGAGCGCGCCCCGTCGCAGGACCAGTTCCTGCACCGCGACCAGACCCGGGCCCTCTTCCGCGCGGCGCTCGCCCCGGCGGCCCGGCGCGGCTGGAAGTTCAACCACTCGCCCCTCTACCTCGACTTCCTCCAGGGGGAGCGCGAGTACCGGTGCACGCCGTGGGGGAGCCCCAACTTCAGCGTCCTGGGCTGGCAGCGCCCCTGCTACCTCTTCAGCGAGAGCGAGCAGGGGTACGCGCGCACCTTCCGGGAGCTGATGGAGAGCACCGACTGGGATCGCTACGGGACCGGCCGGCACCCGAGGTGCGCGGACTGCATGGTGCACAGCGGCTACGAGCCCTCGGCGGTCGAGGACAGCATGGCCAGCCTGGGCGGCATCGTGCGCTCGCTGCGCTCCACCCTGGGCTGAGCCATGGACCCGCTCGACCGCAAGGACAGCCACCTGAAGCTCTGCCTCGAGGAGGAGGTGGAGTTCGTGGCCGATCGAGCCAACGGGTTCGCCGCGCTCCGCCTCGACCACGACGCGCTCCCCGAGGTGGACCTGGCGGAGGTGAGCACGGAGGCGACGCTCCTGGGCCGGCCGCTCGCCGCGCCCATCGTCATCGCCTCCATGACCGGGGGCACTCCGCACGCCGCCGAGATGAACCGGCGCCTGGCCCTGGCGGCGGAGGCCTGCGGCGTCGGCATGGCGCTCGGCTCGCAGCGCCGCATGCTGGAGGATCCGTCCACGCGCGCCGGCTACGCCGTGCGCGAGGCGGCGCCGCGCCTCCCGCTCCTCTTCGGCAACCTGGGGGCGGTCCAGCTCAACTGCGGCGTGGGGCCCGGCGAGCTCCGGCGGCTCGTCGAGGGGGTCGGCTGCGACGCCTTCCTC
>JAJYHA010000077.1 GCA_021784995.1 Myxococcales bacterium | reverse complement strand
GGGGGCGGTCGGGGCCGCGCCCGGGGCGGCGGGCGCGGCGGGCGCCGCGACGGCGCCGGCGGGGGCCGGCGGCGGCGGGAAGCCGATGGGGTCGGCGACGGCGAGGGCGAGGGCGAGGAGCGCGGCGGTCATGGCGGGGGCTCAGCGGAGGCGCTGGATCCGCTCCTGGGGGCTCACGATGTCGGTGATCCGCACGCCGAACTTGTCGTTCACGACCACCGCCTCGCCGCGCGCCACGAGCCGGCCGTTCACGAGGATGTCGAGCGCCTCGCCGGCCACCTTGTCGAGCTCGATCACCGAGCCCGGGCCGAGCTGGAGGAGGTCCTGGATCGTCATCCGGGTCCGGCCGAGCTCGACGTTCACCTCGAGCGGGACGTCGAGGAGCATGTCGAGGCGGCGCGAGGACTCGCCGGGGGTCTGCTGGGGCTTGGTCTCCATCGAGGCTGGCTCCTAGTGGACGAGGGTGGTCGGGGTCCGCGAGGGGGGCTGGAGCGGCAGATCGAGGGTGATCGCCATGCTGCCCCCGGAGATGGTGGGGACCCCCCGGAGCTTCTCCCGCCCCTGGACGATGACCGGGAGCGGCTTCCCCTCGTCGGTGTCGAGGAGGAGGACGTCGCCGGCCTGGAGGTCGAGCATCCGGGCGAAGGGGATCCGGGTCCGCCCGTAGATGCCGCGGATCTCGACCATCACCTGCTCCACCTCCCGCGCGAGGGCGTCGGCGAAGCGCTCGTCGGCGCGCTGGGAGAGGCGCCGCGGGCTCGACAGCTTCTGCTTCGCCGACTCGACCGCCGCGAAGGGGATGACCAGCTGCAGGCGGCCGTCGATCCCTCCCTTCAGCTCGAAGCCGGAGACGATCCCGACGTCGGTCGGGGGGGCGATGGACGCCATGCGCGGATCGAGCTCGAAGCGGAGCACCTCCGGCTGGAAGGGGATGACCGACGACCAGGCCTGGGCCATGGCGTCGGTGAGGATGAGGAGCAGGCGGCGGAGCACGAGCTGCTCGACGCTGGTGAGCTCGCTCCGGCTCTCGCTCCCCCCCTCGGGCGCCCGGACCCGACGGTCGCCGAGTGCGGCGGAGAGCAAGGCCTCGGCCAGCCCCGGCTCGAGGACCGCGAGCGCGAAGCCGTAGGAGGAGCCGAGCCCGAGGACGCAGACCGAGGCGGGCGGCGCCAGGAGGGGGACGAGGTCGGCGAACTTGAGGAGGGTCGCCGGGGAGGAGGTGACGCGGAGCGCGACCCGGGTCCGGCCCGCGAGGCCGATCCCGAGCATCGACGCCACCTGCTCGTTGATCGCGTCGAGGGTGGGCATCTGACCGCGGATGATCCGGTCCTGGCTCGTCAGGTCGTAGGGGACCACCTCGGAGCGGCGGGCGTGGGCCGTCTCGGTGGTGACCCTCCCCTCCTGGATGGCGCCCATGAGCGCCTTGATCTCCTCCGGGGTCAGCGTCGCGGGCATGGCGGTCCCCTCACTGGATGACCAGGTCGGTGATGTAGAGCGCTCGGATCTTCACCCCCGGCGCCAGCGCGCGGAGCCGCTCGAGGAGGGTGGCCTTGATCTTGGCGATCGGGGCGCTGCCGCGGAGCTCGTCGAGCGTCCGGTCGGAGAGGAAGGCGATGAAGCCGTCCCGGATCCGGGGCTGGAACCGGTCGAACCGGGCCTTCTCCTCCTCGGAGGCGAGCTCGACCTCGAAGGAGACGCGCGCGTAGCGGTCGACCTCGGGGTCGCGCAGGTGGACCACGAAGTCCGCCATCTTGGTCGTGGGGCCCGGGGCGGCGTCGGCCGCGCCCTCGCCGCTCGCCGCCCCCTTGTCGGGCGCCGGCGCGGCCTTCGCCTCGCCGTGCGCCGCGCCGCCCCGGAGCAGGAAGAGCGCGAGCACCCCCGCCACCAGGAGCAGGTTGACGACGAGCAGGATGGGGACGAGCTTCGAGCCGCCGCTCGCCACCGCCGGTGCTTCCTTGGTCTCTTCGGCCATGCGCCCTCCGGGAGAGGGCACGAAGCAAGGAGCGGGCCCTCCCCGGAGGCCAGGAGTGGCGGCAGCTTGGCCGACGTCAGGGCGGTGGCGGACCGCCGCGCGTCAGGGGGGTGACGGCGGCGCCAGCGAGCGGGCGGGGCTAGTCGTACAGCCCGGTCACGCGCTCGCGCAGCCCCTTGGTGAGGGTGCGGATGATCTCGTCGGAGATGCCGATCGCCGAGCGGCCGATCATGATGATGGCGTCGTTGTCCTCGGCGTCGACCGGCCCCGCGTAGATGCCCGTCTTCTTCGCGACGGCGTTGGCGAAGCAGACGGCGTTGGCGAAGCTGTGGCGGTCCGACTTGTCGTACTCCGCCGACTCCTTGATGGACGCGACGATCGGGGCGGGGAGCTGCCAGCGCTCGGCGAGCGCCACCCCGATCGGCCGGTGGACCTTGCCGATCACCTCGAGCCACTCGCCCGAGTCGATCCAGGCGCGCTGGTGGACGTCGGTGAGCTGCCGCTCGAGCTCCAGGAGGACGGTCGCCACCACCGGCTTGCCGACGTCGTGGAGCAGGCCGGCGAGGTAGGCCCCCTCCGACTCCGGCGCCCCGGTGAGCGCCAGGACGTCGCGCGCCATGGTGCCGACCGCGACCGAGTGCTCCCAGAGGACCTTGAGCTGCTCGTTGATCTGCGGGTTCCGCGAGACGAAGAGCTTCTGCGCCGACGCCTCGACGAGGAGCGACTTCAGGGTCTTGGTGCCGAGGCGGGCCAGCGCCTCGGAGAGGGTCACCTTCTTCGTGCCGCCGGCGAAAGCCGCGCTGGTCGCCATCCGGAGGACGCGGGCGGAGAGGACCGGGTCCTTCTCCAGCGCGGCCGCCGCCTCCTTCATCCCCGCCTCGGGGTCCTTGAGGACCTCCTGGACCTGGAGGGCGACGGAGGGGAAGGTGGGGAGGACCAGCTGGTCGCCCTCGATCCGCTTCAGGAGGATGGCCTCGAGCTGCGAGGCGAGCTTCTCGACGCTCATGCCGCCGGATCCTACACGCTAGGCGGCGCCGGTGCGCGCCGCGTCGACGCTCGGGAAGAAGCGGAGCTCCTGGGTCTCGGTGAAGCCGCCCAGCGCCTTCTTCGCCCCCTCGGGGCCGACCAGGCAGAGGGTCATGCCGAACTCCTTCGACTTCGCGGCCACCGCCAGCACGAACTTGGCCAGCCGGTCGGCCTCTCCCGGGGGTTGCCCGAGGTCGAGCACCACGTCGTCGTAGCAGGCGGCCGCGACCTTCTCCAGGGCCTCGGGGAAGACCGCGTGGAGCCGGCCGTAGAAGCGCTCGACCCGGTCGGCCTTGCCCGAGAAGGCGGCCAGGGAGAGGACGTTGTCCTCCACCAGGAGGAAGTCCTGGTTGTCGAAGTAGCGGAGCATGAAGTCGTCGATGGTCTCCGGCCGGAAGGGCTTGAAGAGCACCGAGTCGAAGCCCAGGTCCTTCACCTCGGTCGACGCGTCGTTCGCGGTCCGCAGGGTGAGCGCGACCATCGCGGCGTGCGGCTGGAGGACCCGGACCTGCTGGGCGAGGACCGAGCTGTTGACGTCCGGGATCTCGGTGTCGACGAGCACCACCCGGTAGACCCGCTCCCGGGCGGCGGAGAGCGCCTGCTGCGCGCTGGTGAAGGCGTTCATGGAGAGGTGGGGGGGGAGCATCGCCCGGAGCTTCTTGTGGACGTTGTCCATGTCGTCGACGAGGAGGACGTCCACGAAGCGGTTGCCGCTGGCGTTGGGCCCCGCGGCGGGGGGCTCGCCCCCGGCCGACGCGGCGGCCGGCGCGGCCTCCGGCTGCACCAGGGAGTCGACGCCGCCGGGCTCGCCCTGGAGCACCGAGAGCACCTTCGTCCGGAGCTCCTCGGGCTTGAACGGCTTCAGGATGTAGTCGTTGATCCCCTGCTTCATCGCCCCGGCGACGATCGAGCGCTTCGACTCGGAGGTCAGCATGATCACCGGGGTCTTGTTGCCCGCCTCCCGCATCTTCTGGAGCATCGTCGGACCGTCCATGTTCGGCATGGTCACGTCGAGCAGCACCAGGTCGACCTGGGACTCGGCGAGCACCGCGAGCCCCTGGACGCCGTCCTCCGCCTCGAGCACCTCGAAGCCGAGCTCCTTCACCTGCTTGCCGACGATGGTTCGGACCGCGCGGCTGTCGTCGACGGTCAGGATGGCGGGCATGAATCGACCTCCAGGGGGCTAGACGATCCCTTCGAAGAGCCAGAGCACCAGGCCGACGGCCTGGGCCCGGAGCACGACGCTCCGGGCGTCGGGCGGCGGCGGCGGGACCGGCGGCTGCCCCGCGGGGACCACCCGCGGGAGCCCGAGCGCCTGCTCGAGCTTCAGGTTCGACTTGAGGAGGCCGGCCGTCATGTTGACCAGCTCGCAGAGGGCGTCGGAGAGCATCTCGTCGCTCAGCTCGTCGGGGGCGACCTGGAACATCCGGGCCCCCAGCTCGGTGCAGCCGGAGCGGTCGGACGACAGCCCCACGGTGATGGGGCGGGCGCCCGGGATCGGCAGCACCGCCGCCCGCCAGACGAGCTCCTCCCAGGGGTGGCCCGTCGTCTCGGCGCGGAAGGTGAGGCCGAGCATCGTCTCGGTGACCCCCGAGACCACGGCGGCCATCTTCTCCGGCGGCGGGAGGGTGCTCATGTGGTCCCCTTGACCTCGTTCGAAGCACGGTCCGGCGGCGCGCCGGGTGGCGCGAGCGCCAGGCCATCCCGCCGTGCAATCGGCACGCCTCGGCCCCGGGACGCCGCCCGCCCACCCCCGCGCGCCGCGCGGGACGGAACCGGTCAGACTCCCTGGGTTCTCCGGAGGGCGAGGCGGCCGGCCGACCCGCTCCGGTGGGTCATGCAGGGGTGTCCCGGCACACCCCGGTCGGCTGCGACCCGGCCCCCGACCGGGCGATCGATCGGCCTCCCATCGCCCTTCTCCCTGGCGCGGCGAGGTAATTCGGCGGGGCCGGGGAGCGGCCTGCGGGCACGCGGTCTGCACCGGGTGTCGCTGGACCGGCGACGGAAGGGCTCGACATGCAGATCCTGGTGGTCGACGACAGCAAGGCGATGAGGAGCATCGTGATGCGGGCGGTCCGCCAGGCCGGCTTCGACGCGGCCTCCTTCGTCGAGGCCGCGAACGGCGCCGACGCCCTCAAGGCGATCCGGGAGGCTCCGCCGGCGCTCGTCCTCGCCGACTGGAACATGCCCGAGATGAGCGGGATCGAGCTCCTCAAGGCGCTCCGGGCCGAGGGGAACCCCATCAAGTTCGGCTTCGTCACCTCGGAGAGCGATCCGACGATGCGCGACCTCGCCTTCCAGTCGGGCGCCTCCTTCATGATCACCAAGCCGTTCACCCCCGACGCCCTCCGGGCCGTCCTGGGGCCGGTGCTCACGTGAGCCTGGGGGGCGCCACGTGGCTCGGGGACCTCGAGGCCTCGGTCGACGAGATCGCCCGGACGGCGCTCGGGATGGAGGGGAGCACCGTGCGCGCGCGCACCGACGTCCCCCGGCCGCTCGACGTCGCCTTCATCGGCCTCGTCGGGCCGGGGGGGGGGATCCAGATCGGCCTCGGGGCCGATCCCGCGGGCTGCGAGACCTTCGCGCGCGGCCTCCTCGGGATGCCGGCCGGGGGGGAGCCCCTCCCCGGGCCGGAGATCGCCGACGCCATGTGCGAGATCATCAACATCGTGGCCGGGGCCTTCAAGGGCCGCGTCCGCGACCGGGCGAGCCCGCTGCAGATGGGGCTCCCGGTCTTCATCCACGGATCGGTCCAGGCGACCGACCACACCGCGGTGCGGGTGGCGGAGGTGACCATCGGCGCCGTCGAGGCCGTCGTCGTCCTCGTCCACCCGCGTGCCGGCGGGCCGGGGTGAGCCGTGCAGATCGTCCCCCTGCCGCCGCCGACAGAGCTGGAGAAGCTCCTCGGGGCGCTCCTCGGGCGGCCGGTGAAGGCGGCCAAGGCGCCGGCGGGGGAGCGGGTGGCCGGCCCGCAGGCCGTCGCGCTCTTCGTCAGCGGCGAGCCGGTGCTGGAGATGCTCGTCCGCTCCGACCTGCCGCTCGCGGCCTCGCTCGCGGCCTCGCTCTCGGTGGTGCCGGTGACCGTCGTCCGGGAGGCGATCGCCAGCGGGCGGATGGAGCAGGGGCTCCAGGAGAACCTCGCCGAGGTGCTGAACGTCCTGGCGCGCTTCCTCTCCGGGAGCGGCCGGCCGTTCCGGCTCGGGCCGATCGCCTTTCCTCCCGAGCCGTTCGCGGCCGACAAGCTCACGCTCGCGGAGGCCTCGGACGAGGTGAGGGTGTTCACCGTCGAGATCCCGGGCTACGCCGCCGGCGTCCTCGAGTTCGTCACGCTGTAGGGAGCCACGCACATGGCCGACCAGAGCCCGGCTGATCTGCTCGACGCCCTCGCCGCGGCCGTGGTCGAGGCCGACGGCGACGACGGCGCCTCGCTCGCGGACGTCGCGCGCGCGCTCCAGGCGGCGCGGGGCGCGGGGGCGCTCCCCGCCCTGGTCGCCGAGGAGGCGGGGGAGATCGCCGCCGACCTCGGTCACCCCGAGCTGGCCGGCGACGCCCTCCGCCGGCTCGCGCAGCTCCTCGGGCGGACGCAGGCCGCGGAGCGGCCGACCCCGGCGCCGGTCACCGGCGCGGCGAGCGCCCGGCGGGACGCGGAGACGGTCGAGCTGGTCGGTGACTTCCTCGAGGAGGCGGGGGAGGGGCTCGCGCGGGCCGACGACATCCTGCTGGCGATCGAGAAGGGGGATCAGGACCGGGAGAAGATCAACGCGCTCTTCCGGGTCTTCCACACCATCAAGGGCGTCGCGGGCTTCCTGGAGCTCGCCGAGATCGTCTCCCTCGCCCACGTCACCGAGACCCTGCTCAACCTGGCGCGGGAGGGCCGCCAGGCGCTCGCCGGGCCGGCCTTCGAGGTGGTCTTCGAGGCGACCGCGGTCCTCCGCCGGCTCCTCGAGGGGCTCCGGAAGGCCGTCGACGGCGGGGTCGATCTCGGCGCCGATCCCGAGGTCCCCGGGCTGGTCGCGCGGATCGAGCGGCTGGTCTCCACCGACGAGCCCGCGTCGGCGGAGCCGGCCTTCGTGGTGAGGAAGGGGCCGGC
>JAJYHA010000395.1 GCA_021784995.1 Myxococcales bacterium | reverse complement strand
GCACGAACCGGCCTGGGCGACGAGTTCGCGACCGCCGTCGTGCGGGTTGGCGGCCCTGCCCGGGCGCGGTATGTCCCTCGCGCCATGGGCTTCGCCTTCCAGCCGGGCTGCCAGGACCCGGGCTCCCGCGCCCGGCGCGGCGCGATCCTGACCCGGCGCGGACGCGTGGAGACGCCGGCCTTCATGCCGGTGGGCACCCGCGCGACCGTCACCGGGCTCACGCCCGGCGAGGTGCGGGCGCTCGGCGCCGAGATGGTCCTCGCCAACACCTACCACCTGCTGCTCCGCCCGGGCCCGGAGGCGATGCGCCGCCTCGGCGGCCTCCACCGGTTCATGGCCTGGGACGGGCCGATCCTGACCGACTCGGGCGGGTTCCAGATCTTCTCGCTCTCCTCCGACCGGACCGTCACCGAGGCGGGCGCCCGCTTCCGGAGCTACGTGGACTGCCGGCACCACGAGCTGACGCCCGAGCGGAGCATCGAGGTGCAGACCGCGCTCGGGTCGGACGTGATGATGGTCCTCGACGTGTGCCCGCCCTCGACCGCGCCGCGCGAGGAGGTGCGCGCCGCCATGGAGCGCACGCACCGCTGGGCGCTGCGGAGCCTGGCCGCGCGCGCCGACCCGGGCCAGGCCCTCTTCGCCATCGTCCAGGGCGGGCTCTCGCCGGAGCTGCGCCGCGCCTCGGCCTCGTTCCTGACGCAGCACCCCTTCGACGGGTTCGCCCTCGGCGGCCTGGCCGTGGGCGACACGCGCGCCGAGCGCGCCGAGGTGGTGGCGCGCACCGCGGAGCTGCTCCCCGCCTCCCGGCCCCGGTACCTCATGGGCGTGGGCACGCCGCCCGACATCCTGGAGGCGGTGGCCCAGGGGATCGACATGTTCGACTGCGTCATCCCCACCACCCTCGCCTGGCAGGGCACCGCCTTCACCTCCACGGGTCGCGTCCGGCTCACCCGCGGCGCGCACCGGCTCTCCGAGGAGCCGCTCGACGCGGCGTGCTCCTGCGCCACCTGCACGACGCACCCGCGCGGCTACCTGCACCACCTGGTGAAGAGCGGCGAGCCGCTCGGGCCGCGGCTGCTCTCGGTCCACAACCTGCACCACTACCTCGCGCTCATGCGCTCCATCCGCGAGGCGATCGAGGCGGGCCGCTACGCCGCCTTCGCGCGCGAGACGCTGGCCGCCCTCGACCGGCACGAGCACGATCCGGAGCGGCGCCAGCCGGGGGCGCGCTTCGAGATCGTCGCCACCCGGAGCGGCGCTCCCGCGGTCCGCGACCGCACGGTCGGGGAGGTGATGCACCCGGTGGTGGGCGCCGCCGTCGAGTCGGAGCGCCTCTACGTCGCCCAGTCGCGGCTCCGCGACCGGCTGAGGGAGGCCGGGCCCGCGCTCGTCCTCTTCGACGTGGGGCTCGGCGCCGGGGCGAACGCCCTGGCCGCCCTCGCCGCGGCCCGCCGCGCCCCGGCCCCGGCGCGGCCGCTCCAGGTCCTGAGCTTCGATCGCGAGACCGGCGCGCTCGCGCTGGCGGCCAGCGACGAGGGCGCCTCGCGCCTCGGGCTCGCGCCCGAGGACCTGCTGGCCGCGCGGGCGCTGCTCGCGGCGGGCCTTCACGAGGAGCCGGGGCTGAGCTGGCGGCTCGTGCGCGGCGACGCGCGGGAGACGCTGCCGGCGCGGCCCGAGCGGGCCGACGTCGTCTTCTGGGATCCCTTCTCGCCGCGGCGCGACCCGGCGCTCTGGACGGTGGCCGTCTTCTCGGCGCTCCGCGCACGCTGCGCCACCGGCGCGACGGTCTTCACGTACAGCGCCGCCACCGCCGTTCGGAGCGCGCTGCTGCTGGCCGGGTTCTTCGTCGGCGCGGGCGACGGGTGCGGGCCGAAGGAGTCCACCACGGTGGCCGCCACGCGCTCCGAGGATCTGGCCCGCCCCCTCGACCGCCGCTGGCTGGAGCGGCTCGGGCGATCGAGCGCCCCCTTCCCCGCCGACGCGCCGGCCGAGCCGCTGGCGCGCCTCCACGCCCATCCGCAGTTCGGCTGACGGCGCCACGCCGCGGTCCGGGACGCCGAAGGTGACCACGGCGCGGGACCTTGGTCTAAAGTGCGCCCCCGCATGCGCTCGCCCCTCCACGTCGCCCTGCTCCTCCTCTACGTCGCCGCGATGCTCGTCATCGGGTGGCTCTCGATGCGCCGCACGCGCGACGTCCGCGACTTCTTCCTGGGCGGGCGCTCGCTCGGCCCCTGGCTCAGCGCCTTCGCCTACGGCACCACCTACTTCTCCGCCGTGCTCTTCATCGGCTACGCCGGCAAGCTCGGCTGGGCCTTCGGCATCCACACCCTCTGGATCGTGGCCGGGAACACCTTGGTGGGGACCCTGGCCGCCTGGGCGCTCCTGGCCGGCCGCACGCGCGACATGACCGCGCGCCTCGGGGCGCTCACCCTGCCCGAGTTCCTGCGCGCCCGGTACGGCAGCCGGGGGCTCCAGGTCGTGGCGGCGCTGGTGGTCTTCGTCTTCCTCGTCCCCTACTCGGCCTCGGTGCTCATGGGGCTGAGCTACCTGTTCGAGATGACGCTCCAGGTCCGCTACGAGACGGCGCTCCTGCTCCTCACCGGGATCACGGCCGTCTACCTGGTCATGGGCGGCTACTTCGCCGTGGCGGTGAGCGACTTCCTGCGCGGGATCGTGGAGTTCGCCGGCGTGCTGACCATGGTGTACCTCCTCGCGCACCGGCCGCAGGCGGGCGGGTTCGTGGCGGCCACGCGCGCCCTGCTGGGCGATCCCCGCGTGATGGCGCCCGGGCTGGCGGCGACGAAGGTGGTGGGAGCCGGGACCGCCCTGGCGGTGGCCGTCCCCGGCTGGCTCACGCTCGCCTCGCTCGTCCTCGTGACCAGCCTGGGGCCGTGGGCGCTGCCGCAGATGGTGCAGAAGTTCTACTCGATCCGCAGCCGCGCCGACGTGACGCGCGCGCTCACCATCGCGAGCGTCTTCTCGGCCTTCATGGCCTTCGGGGCCTACTTCTCCGGCGCGCTCACGCACCTCTATTACGGCCCGCGCCTGCCGCCGGCGCTGCTGGGCCCGGCCGGCCCGGTCTGGGACAAGATCATGCCCCACTTCATCACCACCAGCGGGCTGCCGGCGGCGCTGGTGCTGGTGGTGGCCCTGATGGTCTTCTCGGCCTCGATGTCGAGCCTCTCCTCCCTGGTGCTCGTGTCGAGCTCCGCCATCGCGCTCGACGTCCACGGCGCCCTCTCGGACCGGCGGGCGCACCCGCGCCGCACCCTGGGGCTCCTGCGCACCCTCTGCGCCCTCTTCGTGGCGCTCTCGCTCGCCATCGCGATCGCCAAGCCGGCCGTGATCGTGAACCTCATGGTCATGAGCTGGGGGACGCTGGCGGGCGTGTTCCTGGCCCCCTACCTCTACGGGCTGTTCTGGCGGCGCACCACGCGCGCGGGAGTCTACGCCGGGATCGCCACCGGGCTCGCGTGCGCGCTCCTGCTCTTCCCGATCTGGGGCGGCGACGGCGTGCCGCTGGCGGGGGCGATCACGCTGCTGGCGCCGCTGGTGGTCGTGCCGGTGGTCAGCCTGCTCACCCCCGCGCCCGACCCGGCGCTCGTCGCGAGGGCCTTCGGCGGCGACGGCGAGTTGTGGCAGGATGCCGCCGCGAACGAGTCCGCCGCCGGCTGAGCCCGGCCGGACGCATCACCGGGAGCCGCCACCCCTCGAAGCGCGCGGCGCCCAAGGAGCCTCACCTTGAACGCGGTCCGGATCCTCCCCCTCGGCCTCGCGGCCGCCCTCGCCCTCACCACGTCCTGCAAGCGGCGGGAACACCCCCTGCCCCGGCAGGCCACCGCGCCGGAGCCTGGCGAAGCCATGCCGAGCGCGAGCATGAACTACCAGCGCAGCATCGAGACCGCCGAGCAGGCGGTGGCGCAGGACCCCAAGGCCCTGAACGCCTGGATCAGCCTGGGGAACGACTACTTCGACTCGCACCAGCGGCAGAAGGCGATCGACGCCTACGCCCACGCGCTCGAGCTCGACCCCGGCAACCCGAACGTGCTGACCGACCAGGGCGTCATGTACCGGGAGCTCGGCGCCACCGACAAGGCGATCGCCAACTTCCAGAAGGCCAACTCGGTCGATCCGAGCCACATGCCGAGCCTCTACAACCTCGGCATCGTCTATGCCTACGACCTCAAGGACCCGGCGCGGGCGATCGAGACCTGGAACCGGATCATCGCCGCCAACCCCAACGGCCCCAGCGCCGCCCAGGCCCGCCAGGCCATCGAGCAGCTCCGGCGCGCGCCCGCGCCGCCCACGCCGTCCGCGCCGCAGGCGCGCTGAGGCCCGCATGCGGCCCCTCCTCGCCGCCGTCCTGGCCCTGACGCTCGCCGCCTGCGCCGCGCACCGCGCTCCCGGCGAGGAGCGCCTCGACGAGCACCCCCTCCTCGGCCGCTTCTGGGACGTGAACGGCGCGCGCTGGGTGGACGAGGCCGCCGTCGCGGCCGCCGTCGGGCGCGCCGACTTCGCGCTCCTCGGCGAGACGCACGACAACCCGGCCCACCACCGGCTCCAGGCGCGGCTGCTGGGCGCCATCCTCGCCGCCGGCCGCCGCCCCGCCGTGGCGTTCGAGATGCTCGACGCCGGCAAGCAGCCCGCCGTGGACGCCGCGCTCGCCCGGGCGCCACACGACCCCGACGCGCTGGCGCGCGCCGTCGGCTGGGCGCGCAGCGGCTGGCCTCCCTTCTCCGAGTACCGGCCCATCTTCGCCGCGGCGCTCGACGCCGGGCTGCCCGTCGTCGCGACCGATCTTTCGCGCGACCGGGCCCGCGAGGTGGTGGCGCGCGGCGTCTCCGTGCTCGAGCGCCCGGTCCGCGCCATGCTGGAGCGGCAGGGGGCCCTGGCGCCCGAGGTCGCCGCGGAGTTCCGGGAGGAGATGTACGAGTCGCACTGCCGCCAGCTCCCCGCCTCGATGCTCGACCCGATGGTCCTCATGCAGCGCGCCCGCGACGCGGAGATCGCGTACCACGTCCTGGAGGCGGGGCGCCGGGGCGGCGCGGTGCTGATCGCCGGATCGGGCCACGTCCGGAAGGATCGCGCCGTCCCGGCCTACCTCGCGAAGGAGGCGCCGGGGAAGAGCACCGTCGCGGTGGCCCTCGTCGAGGTCTCGCCCGGCGAGCGCTCTCCGGAGGCCTACGCCAGCTCCTTCGCCTCGCACACGCTCCCGTTCGACTACGTCGGGTTCACGATCCGGGCGGAGCGCGACGATCCGTGCCGCGGCATCGAGAAGAAGATCCACCCCATCGCGCCGGAGCCGAAGGGCGCGGAGTGGGTCCTTCGCTGACCGGCCGGTCCGCGGCGTCCTGTGCCCTCGCGCGCGCGTTTTGCGCCCTCTCTGCGGCATCTTGCCGCATATCCTGCGCCCGCCTCGGACCCCCGAGCCCCCGATTGACCTGCGGGCGTCGAGCAGGTAGAGGGTACCACCCGTTCGCGACCGGGGCTCCCTTCGGGGTGCCCCCGCGTTCCCCGAGAGAGCCATGACCACCATCCTCCGACGCGAAGCCTTCTCCGACACCACCTTCCTGTGGGAGGTCCACGCGCCGGACGTGGCCCGCGCGGCCAGGCCGGGGCACTTCGTGATGGTGCGGCTGAAGGACGGCGCGGAGCGCATCCCGCTCACCGTCGCGGACTACGACGCCCACCGCGGCACCATCACCATGGTGGTCCAGGCGCTCGGGAAGACGACGCGCCAGATGATGACGGACTACGCGCAGGGGGACGAGTTCGCCGACTTCGTCGGGCCGCTCGGTCTCCCCCAGCACGTCGAGAAGGTCGGCCACGTGGTGCTGGTGGGCGGCGGCCTCGGGGTCGCGCCCGTCTACCCCCAGCTCCGCGCCTTCAAGGAGATCGGCAACCGCACCACGGGCGTCATCGGGTTCCGCAGCAAGAGCCTGGTCTTCTGGGAGGACAGGTTCCGCAAGTACTGCGACGACCTGGTGGTCTGCACCGACGACGGCAGCTACGGCAAGCCCGGCTTCGTCACGGCCGCCCTGAAGGAGATCTGCGAGAGGGAGAAGCCCGATCTGGTGGTCGCCATCGGCCCGCTCCCGATGATGAACGCCTGCGTCGAGACCACGCGCCCCTTCGGCGTCAAGACGATGGTGAGCCTCAACGCCATCATGGTCGACGGCACCGGCATGTGCGGCTCCTGCCGCGTGACGGTGGACGGGAAGGTGAAGTTCGCCTGCGTCGAGGGCCCCGACTTCGACGGGCACAAGGTGGACTTCAAGGAGCTGATGGCGCGCCAGAAGCGCTTCAAGGACCAGGAGTCGCGCGCCAACGAGGACTACGCCCACGTCTGCAATCTGGAGAAGCAGCTCTTCGAGGACGAGAAGCGCAACTACAAGAAGATCAAGGAGCTCGCGCCCAAGCAGACGCACATGCCGGAGCGCGACGCGCACGACCGCGCCCGCAACTTCAAGGAGGTCAACCTGGGCTACGGGCTCCAGGAGGCCCTGGGCGAGGCGGAGCGCTGCATCCAGTGCGCGAAGCCGACCTGCATCGCCGGCTGCCCGGTCTCGATCGACATCCCGCGCTTCATCCGGCACCTGCTGGTGCGCGACATCAACGGCGCCGCCGAGGTCATCCGCGAGTCGAACGCCTTCCCCTCCATCTGCGGCCGCGTGTGCCCGCAGGAGACGCAGTGCGAGGCGCAGTGCATCATCAACAAGAAGGTGGAGTCGGTCGGCATCGGGCGGCTGGAGCGCTTCGTCGGCGACAACGCCGTGCTGCCCAAGGTCACGCCGCCGCGCTTCGCGAACCGTCTCGGCAAGGTGGCCATCTGCGGGTCGGGCCCGGCCGGCCTCTCCGCGGCGGCCGACCTCGTCCGGTACGGCTGCGACGTGACCGTCTACGAGGCGCTGCACGTCGTGGGCGGCGTGCTCCAGTACGGCATCCCCTCCTTCCGCCTGCCGCGCGACATCATCGCCCGGGAGGTGCAGCAGCTGCGTGACATGGGCGTGCGCATCGAGACCAACAAGGTCATCGGCAAGACCTTCACGGTCCCGCAGCTGATGAGCGAGATGGGCTACGACGCCGTCTTCCTCGGCGTCGGCGCCGGCGCCCCGGCCTTCCTCGGCATCCCGGGCGAGA
>JAJYHA010000448.1 GCA_021784995.1 Myxococcales bacterium | reverse complement strand
CTCGTGCGCCGGCCGGCCGATCCGCGGCTGCTCGTGCTGCAGGGCCGCGCCCTCCATCGCATCCGGGGCCAGGCGGGCGCCGCGCTCGCGTCGTACGCCGCCGCGCTCGACGCCGACCGGGGCGCGCTGGACGGTCCCGCCCTCGGCGATCTCGTCGCCGACCTGCGCGACCCCGCGCTGGCCGACGCGGCCGGGCGGCTCCTCGCGCGGGCGGGAGACCGGGCGCTCCCCGCCGTCCTCGCCGCCGTCCGGACCGGCCCCGGCGTGGCGCGCCTGCACGCCCTGGAGGTGGCGCGCGCCATCGGCGCCGAGGACGCCTTCGACCCGGTGGCGGAGTATGCGAACCTGCTCGAGGATCCCGACTGCCAGGTGCGCCGCGCGGCGGTGCGGCGGCTCGCCGAGGCCGGCACCCCGGAGGCGCTCGCCAGCCTCCGCGAGCTCTCGCACCAGACGCGCGACGTGCGCGGGCTCTTCGGCTTCCCGCAGAAGGTCCCGATCTGCGGCGCCTCCGACGCCGCCGCGGCGGTCCACAGGGCCGAGGGCGATCACCGCGAGCCCTGACGCGCGGGCCGCCGCCTTTCGGTGCGCGCCGGCGCGGCGCGTGCTACACCCCGCGCGTCCGGTGGCCCTGCTCGCGAGGAGGCGACGATGCCGCAGCTGGAGGTGACGCCCGAGGCGCCGCTCGAGATCGAGGCCGGGGCCCTGGCCATCCCGGTCTTCGAGGAGGACCTGGTGAACGGGCCGCGCGGGCTCGTGCGCGACGCGGACCGCGTGCTGGGCGGCGCCCTGGCACGGGCCGCCGCCCAGGAGCGCTTCCGGGGCCGGGCGGAGCAGCTCCTGCAGGTCCACACGCTGGGGCGGACGGCGGCGGGACGGATCCTCCTCGCCGGCGCGGGGCCGCGGTCGCCTGACGGGGCCGCCGAGGGACTGCGCATGGCGGCCGGGACCGCCGCGCGGACCGCCGCCAGGGCGGGCCTGGAACGGCTGGCCCTCGCCGTCCCGGACGACCTCGATCCCGCTCCTGCGGCCCGCGCCCTGGCGGAGGGCGCGCTCCTGGGCGCCTACCGGTTCGGCCGCTACAAGACCGACGAGGAGGAGGCGGGCGTCCTCCGCGCCGTCCTCCTCTCCCTCCCCGCGCGCCCCTCGTCCGAGACGCGAGCGGCGGTGGCGCTCGCCCGGCGCGTCGCCGACGCGGTGAGCTGGGCTCGCGACCTGGTCAACGAGGCGCCCGTGCACTGCACGCCGGCGCGCCTCGCACGCGCCGCGCGAGAGCTCGCACGCACCGCCGGGCTGCGCTGCGAGGTGCGCGGCCCGAAGGAGATCGCGGCGCTCGGGATGGGGATGTTCCTGGGCGTCGCGCGCGGCTCGGCCGAGGAGCCGCGCCTGGTGAAGGTCTCCTGGATCCCGCGCCGCGCGCCGCGAGGGCGGCCGCTCGTCCTGGTGGGCAAGGCCATCACGTTCGACTCGGGCGGCCTGTCCCTCAAGCCGACCGAGAGCATGGTGACCATGAACGGCGACATGGCCGGGAGCGCGGCGGTCCTGGCCGCCATGCGGGTGGTCGGCGCCCTCGCGCCGCCGTTCCCCGTCCACGCGCTCCTCGGCGCCTGCGAGAACATGCCCGGGGGGCGCGCCTACAAGCCGAGCGACGTCCTCACCGCCTACGACGGGAAGACGGTGGAGATCACGAACACGGACGCCGAGGGGCGGCTGGTGCTGGGCGACGTGCTCGCCTGGGCCGTCGACACGCTCGATCCGGCCGCCGTGGTCGACGTGGCGACGCTCACCGGCGCCTGCGTGGTGGCCCTCGGCAACCACACGGTGGGCGCCTTCGGGCCCGACGGGCCCGCCGTCGACGCCGTGCTCGCCGCCGCGCGGCGCGCCGGGGAGGACCTGTGGCGCCTCCCGCTGACGCCCTCCGTGAGGGACGGCCTGAAGAGCGACGTGGCCGACCTGAAGAACTCCGGCGAGCGGTGGGGCGGCGCCATCGCCGCCGCGCACTTCCTCCACGCCTTCACGGGCGCGACGCCGTGGGCGCATCTCGACATCGCGGGGCCGGCGCACAGCACGAAGGAGCGCGGGTACGTGGGGAAGGGCGGCACGGGCGTGGCGGTCCGCACGCTGGTGGAGCTGATCCGCGCCTGGGACCCCGCCGCGGCGCCGCGCCCGCGGCCCCGGCGACCCGACCGCCCTGCCCGTTCCCGCCGCGCGACGCGACGCTGAGACCGGGGTGGATCCGCTCCAGGAGCTCTCGCTGCTGCTCCGCCCCGCGGCGGGTGGCCTCTACGTGGTCTCCACCGGCCGCGCGGAGCAGCTGGCGGTGCAGCGGCGGATCTACGGCGGCGCCACCGAGAACGAGGTGGCGGCGCGTTGGCGCGAGGCGCTCGCGCGCTGCTCCGGCGCGCGCGCCTTCCTGGTCGGGATCCCCTCCGACGTCGGCGCTGGATACCTGCGCGGCGCCGGCATGGGTCCGCAGGCCATCCGCGCGCAGCTGGTCGAGGAGGACCCCGGGTTCTTCGCCCGCGCCGCCGCGCGGGGGATCGTCGACGTGGGCGACCTCTTCGTGGTGCCGCAGCTCCTGCACGACGACATGCTCTCGGAGGCGCAGAAGGAGGCCACGCGCGGCGCGCTCTACCCGGGCGTCCCCGCCGCGGAGCGCGCGCGGCTCCCGGTCTCGCCCCTCTCGATGGCGGAGCGCGTCTTCGCGTTGCTGCTGCAGGCGAGCCCCGGCGCCGCGCTGCTCGTGCTGGGCGGCGATCACTCCTGCGCCTGGCCCGCGGTGAAGGCGCTGGCCGCCGCGGGGCGCGATCTGGCCCTGGTCCAGGTGGACGCCCACACCGACCTGCTCGCGGAGCGGCTCGGTGTTCGCTACTGCTTCGGGACCTGGTCCTACCACGCCAACGACCTGCTCGGACGCGGCGGCCGGCTGGTGCAGGTGGGCGTGCGGGCCTCGCGACGGGAGCGCGCGCACTGGGAGGGCACCCTCGACGTCCGCCAGTTCTGGGCCGACGAGGTGCGCGCCGATCCGGGCCGCGCCCTGGAGGCGATCGTGCAGGCGGTCCGCGGCTCGGGCGCGCGCAGGGTCTACTTCTCGAACGACATCGACGGGACGGACGAGGGGCTCGCCGACGCCACGGGGACGCCCGAGCCCGGCGGCCTCGAGGCGGGGTTCGTGGTCGAGCTCGTGCGCCGGCTCGGCCGCGAGTTCGTGCTCGCCGGCGGGGACGTGATGGAGGTGGCGCCGTCGCTCGGCCGGGGGCCGGGCGAGCCCGCGCGCACGCTCGCGCTCGCGGCCCGCTACCTCCGCGAGACCGCCGCCGCCGCGACCGGGGGCGCTCCCCTCTAGACGCGAAGGCCCGGAGCGCGTCGCGCCCCGGGCCCGCTCCTCCCGCGCCGGAACGGCAGCTAGACGCCGGTCCTGGCGCCCTCGCGCGACGGCGCCACGCCCGCGAGGACCGACGCGGCCGCGCCGGCCGCCGCGCCACCGACCGCGAAGAGCGCGCCCACCCCGACGACGCCCAGCGCCATCCCGAAGACGATGAGCGCGCGCACCAGCAGCGTGGCCTTCACCGGCAGCCCGAAGATCCCGCCCGCGAGCAGCACGCCCGCGTAGCCGCCGTAGAGCAGCGAGGGCAGGAGCGCGACGGCGAGGAAGAGGGCGAGACCGACTGCGGCACCGATCATCGTGAAGGACCTGCGGCTCATGGCGTTCTCCAGTGCACCTGCGTGTGTGGCTCCGTGGGCCGGCTCTCCCCGGGTGGCCCTCCATCCGTGCCGACCGCCTGCCCCGGGAGATTGCACGCCGCTTGCCAGCCGCAGCGCAAGGGATTCCGCGCACTTCCGAGGCGCCCTGTCGGAAACCTCCGACGCGATGGCGGCGGCGAGCGACAGTCGTCGCGTGGGCCCGCGACCGATCGCCGCATGCGCATCGCCCGCCGGAGGTATCTCACGCCGCCCCGCCGCTCGGCCGCGGCGCCGCGAGCGCGCCGGCGCGCAGCACGGAGGGTCGGCGCGGGATCCGCTCGGGCCGGTAGCGGCCGACGAGCTGCCCGGGATCCAGCGGGGAGGGAGCGTCGGCGAGGCCCGACAGCGCGGCGAGGAGGCCCACCACCGCGCGTGGGTCGGCCCCCCGCGCGCGCAGCTCTCCCACCGACGCCGCCCCGTGCCGCTTCGCCAGGCGCGCCCCGTCCTCCCCCACCACGAGCGGCACGTGGGCGAAGCGCGGCGGAGCGGCCCCCAGCGCCCGGTAGAGGAGGAGCTGCCGGGCGGTGGAGGCGAGGAGGTCGTCCCCGCGCACCACCTCCTCGATCCCCATGCCGGCGTCGTCCACCACCACCGCCAGCTGGTAGGAGGCGACGCCGTCGGCCCGGGCCACCACGAAGTCCCCGCTCTCCTCCGCCACGTCGAAGGAGCACCGTCCACGGATCGCGTCGTCGAACGCGACCCGCCCCTCCGGCACCCGGAAGCGCCAGGCCGGAGGCCGGCGCGCGCTCCGGGCGGCGATCTCCTCCGGCCCGAGGCCGCGGCACGTCCCCGGGTAGCGCGGTCCGTCGTCGCCCGGGCCGTGGGGCGCCTGCGCGGCGCGCGCGATCTCGGCCCGGGAGCAGAAGCAGGGGTAGGCGAACCCCGCCGCCCGCAACCGCGCCAAGGCCGCGGCGTGGCGGTCCCGGCGCTCCGACTGCCGGTAGGGGCCCACGGGCCCGCCCACGTCGGGGCCCTCGTCCCAGTCCAGGCCCAGCCACCGCAGCTCCTCCAGGATCGCGCGCTCCAGCCCCGGGCGGCTGCGGGCCGCGTCGAGATCCTCGAGCCGCAGGACGAAGGTGGAGCCGGCGCTGCGCGCCGCCAGCCAGGCCAGGAGCGCCGTGCGGGCGTTCCCCAGGTGCAGCGGGCCGGTCGGGCTGGGAGCGAAGCGGCCGCGTGAGCACGGCACGGCCACGACTCTAGCACGGCTCCCAGAATCCCCTTGTCACGGGGCGCGGGCGACCGCAGTCTCACGGGGCATGCGCCAGGCCGGCTGCCTCGTCCCGCTCTTCTCGATCCGCTCCGCCTCCGGCTGGGGGCTGGGCGAGATCCCGGACCTGGCTCCGTTCGCGCGCTGGGCCGCCTCCGCCGGCTTCTCGGTCGTGCAGCTCCTGCCCGTGCACGAGGCCTCGCGGGGGCAGTCGAGCCCCTACGCCGCGCTGTCGGCCTTCGCCCTCGACCCCGTGTACGTGGCCGTCGACGCGCTGGAGGACTTCGAGGCCGCGGGGGGCCGCGACGCCCTCTCGCCGGCCGACCGGGAGGAGGTGGCGGCGCTCGGACGTGCGTCCGCGGTGGCGTGGGCGCGCGTCCGCGCGCTGAAGGACCGGGCCCTGGCCCTCGCCTTCGCCGCGTTCCGGGAGCGCGAGTGGGGGCGCGGCGGCGCCCGCGCGCTGCGGCTGCGGGAGTTCGCGCGGGAGCACGCGGCCTGGCTGGACGAGTACGCGCTCTTCGTCTCCCTCCACGACGGGCCGCAGGGCGGACGGCCCTGGACGGAGTGGGATCCCGCCCTGCGCGAGCGCGACCCGGCCGCGCTCGCGTCCGCGCGGGCCGCGCACTCCGAGCGCGTCCTCTACCACACGTGGTTGCAGTGGCAGCTCGACGAGCAGTGGCGCGCCGCGCGCCGCGCCGCGAACGACGCGGGCGTGGAGCTGATGGGCGACCTCCCGTTCATGGTCGCCACCGACTCCGCCGACGTCTGGTCGCGCTCGTTCGACTTCCGGCTCGACGCGCGGGTGGGCGTGCCGCCCGACGCCTTCAGCGCCACCGGCCAGGACTGGGGGTTGCCGGTCTACCGCTGGGACGTGATGGAGCGGAACGGGTTCGCCTGGATGAGCGAGCGCGCCCGGCGGAGCGCCGCGCTCTACGGCCTGTACCGCGTCGATCACGTGGTGGGGCTCTACCGCACCTACTACCGGCCGATCGCGGAGGGCCCCCCGGCCTTCACGCCCGAAGGCGAGCCGGCGCAGATCCGCAACGGGGAGCGGCTGCTCGCCATCCTCTCGCGTCCGGCGCGCGTCGTGGCCGAGGATCTCGGCACCGTCCCCGACTTCGTCCGCGCCTCGCTCGCCCGCTGCGGCGTGCCCGGTTACCGGATCCTCCGCTGGGAGCGCGAGTGGAAGGAGCCCGGCCAGCCCTTCCGCGACCCCGCGCGGTGGCCGGCGCTCTCCGTCGCCACCACCGGCACCCACGACACGGAGCCGCTCGCCGGGTGGTTCGACGGCATGCCCGAGGAGGAGCGCACGGCCCTGCTGCGGCTGCCGGCCCTGGCGCCGCTCCGCGCGGCCGCGACGCGACGCTTCGACGCCGGCGTGCGCGACGCGATCCTCGAGGTCGTCTACGGCGCCGGCTCGGACCTGCTGCTGCTCCCGTTCCAGGACGCGCTCGGCGCGCGCGAGCGGGTGAACGTCCCCGGGACCGTGACCGAGGCCAACTGGTCCTACCGGATACCGGCCGACCTGGCGGCCCTGATGGCGGACCGCGCGACGGTGGAGCGCCTGCGGGGCCTCGCCGAACGCTCCCGCCGCGTCCTGCCGCAGCGGGCGGGAACGCGTGGCGACTCCGCCGGCAGGTGAGGCCGAGATGGCGGTCCGGCGCGTCTACCTCGTGCGGCACGCGAAGGCCGAGGAGCCCGGTGGGGGCGGAGACGCCGCGCGGCGGCTCACGCCCGCCGGGCGCGCGGCATTCGCGGCGCTGCTCCGGGCCCTGGGCCCGCGCCTGGCGGTGCGCCGGATCTTGACCAGCCCCTTCGCGCGCGCGCGGGAGACGGCGGCGCTGCTGTCGGAGGCGACGGGCGCCCCCGTGGTGGAGGAGGACGCGCTCGCGTCGGGCCGCTCGGGAGGGCGCGAGATCCTGGAGCGGGCGCACGCGGCGCCGGCCGGCACCGCGCTCGTCGGGCACAACCCCGAGGTGGCCGAGGCGGTCGCGCTGGCGGCCGGGCGCGACGAGAAGGTGCGGCCCGGCGCCGTGGCGGCCCTCGACGCGACCGGCGCGGGCCTGTCGCTCGCGTGGCTGGAGGCGCCGCGCAGGGAGTGACGGCACCCGCAGGCGGCTGGCGCCCTGCGCCGGCGGCGGGGGAGGCGGCCGTGGCGGGTCCGGCCGGCCCTCCCGCGCCTCGTCCCCCTTGAAAAGAT
>JAJYHA010000038.1 GCA_021784995.1 Myxococcales bacterium | reverse complement strand
GACTCGGACCCCTCGCGGTGGCCGGCCAGGCGAGGCAGGCCCCGCGACTCGGCCCAGCGCCCGTTCCCGTCCATGATGATGGCGACGTGGCGCGGCAGCGGTCGCGCCCGCACGGCCTCGCGCAGGCTCTCGATGGAGCTCCTGTCCGCCACGCGGCGCTCATAGCACGGCGAGGTGGCCGAGGCGAGCGAACCGGCACGGCCGGTTGCCCCTCCTCGAGGGGGACCGTATGCTCGGCGCGTGCCGCCCCGCACGGTCGGTAGGTACGAGGTCCTCTCCGTCATCGGGCGGGGCGGCGTCGGCACCGTCTACCGCGCCCGCCACCGCGAGAGCGGGGAGCAGGTCGCGGTGAAGATGCTCGGGCCGCCCCCCGCCTGCGATCCCGGCGCCGCGCGCCGGCTCGCGCGGGAGTTCGAAGCCCTCCACGGGCTCCGCCATCCGAACGTGATCCGCGTCTTCGAGGCGGGCGTGCAGGAGGGGTACTCCTACCTCGTCATGGAGCTGGTGGAGGGGCTCGACCTGCGCAGCTACCTCTCCCCGGCGCTCGACCACGCCGGCGAGGCCTGTCCGGCGCGGGCGGGCCCGGCCAGCCTCGACACCTGGTCCGAGGAGCCGCAGACCGAGAGCCTCGCGCCGAGCGAGGACGCGTCGTGGTCCGGGGCCTCGGCCTCCACGAGCCGCGACGGGCCCTGGGACGGCGGTGGCCCCGAGGCGATCCGCGCCTTCGCCGACCAGATGGAGGAGCCCGAGACCGACCCCGGCCCCGACCGCGGCCCGGCCGAGGGACCCGAGGGGCGCGCGCCGCACCCGGTGCACCCGCGGCCGCTCTCGCGGGCGATGCTCGACCACCTGAACCAGCCGGCGCGGGTGTGCCGCCTGCGCGAGGCCATGATCCAGGTCTGCGACGGGCTCGCGTACGTGCACCATCACGGCCTCGTGCACCGCGACCTCAAGCCGTCGAACGTCATGGTCGACGACGCGCGCCGCGTCCGGATCATGGACTTCGGCCTGGTGCGGCTCGCGGACGACGACGTCCACCGGGCGCGGCACCACCACCACGTGGTCGGGACCTACCTGTACATGGCCCCCGAGCAGGCGCACGGGGACACCGTGGATCACCGCGCCGACCTCTACAGCCTGGGCGTCGTCCTCTACGAGCTGATCTGCGGCCGGCCCCCGTTCGTCGCGCCGCGCCCCTCGGACCTGTGGGAGGCCATCACCTCGCGCCCTCCGCCGGCCGCCAGCGCCCTCAACCCGGGCGTCGACCCGCACCTCGCGGAGGTGGCGGAATGCCTCCTCGCGAAGGATCCGCGCGATCGCCTCGCCAGCGCCGAGGAGGTGGCCGCCGCGCTCCGCGGCTGAACGCCGCCACGCCGCCGGCCGTCAGAGCGGGCCGGCACAATGCGCCCGTGTCGCACCTCCCGGAGCAGGCGCTGACCTACGAGGCCGTAGTGGCCGAGTACTTCCTGGCCCTCCGCGGCGCGGGGCTCATGCTCTCCCCGCTCGATCGGGAGCAGGTGCGGGCCTGGGAGCGGCGCGGGCTGCCGGTGGCGGTGGTCTGCCGCGGGCTGCGCCGTGGCCTGGAGGAGGCGCGACGCGACGCGGGAGCCACCGTGCCGCGCTCGCTGCGCCGGTATCGCCTGGCGGTGGAGGGCGAGTGGCGCGCCTACCGCGGCGGACGCGTGGGCGACGCACCTCCCCCTCCCGACGAGGCGACGGCCTCCGCGCGGCGCATCGCCGCCGCCGACGCCCTGCTCCGCGCCGCGCTGGCCCGGGTCGCCCCCGGCGAGCCGCGCCACCTCGCCTACCGCGCCGCCCTCTCGGTGCTGCGAGCGGGCACGCCCGGCGAACACCTCGAGGCGACCGACCGCCTCACCCGGGCCGCGGACGCGGCGCTGCTGCAGGCCTGGCTGCGGGCGATCCCTCGTGCGGAGCGCACCGCGCTGGGCGCCCGCTGCCGGCTGGGCGCGGGAGAGCGTCCCGCCTGGACGCGCCGCGTCGAGCACCGAGCCACGCTCCGGATCCACCTGCTGGAGGCGGCCCGCGAGGCGGGCCTCCTCTGCCTGCGCGGTTCGGTGTAAGGTCCCGGCTCCGATGCCCGAGCCGTCGCAGACCAGCGCCTGCCGCGACTGCAGCGGGACGGGATACCTCGTCGAGCAGGTGCTGGGGCACCCCGCCCGGGCCCGGCGGTGCCCCTGCCAGCGTGCGTGCCCCCGGTGCGGCGAGACCGGGTACGTGCTCGTCGCCAGCGGCCCGTCCACGGTGGCACAGGTCTGCTCCTGCCGGCACCTCGACGAGCGCATCGCGCTCTTCAACCGGGTGGGCATCCCGGCCTCGGTCGCGCTCGCCTCCTTCGACAGCTTCCGGTGCTGGTCGCCCGACCACGCGGCGGCCAAGGCGGCGGCGGAGGACTTCGCGCGCAAGTTCCGGTCCGATCAGCCCATGAAGGGGTTCCTGCTCTACGGCCGGCCCGGCGCGGGGAAGACGCACCTCCTCTGCGCGGCGTTGCGGCACCTGGCCCTGGAGAAGGGCGTCGGGGGCCGGTACGTCGAGTTCATGCTGCTGCTCTCCGACATCCGGGCCGGCTTCGACTCGAACCGCGGGCACATGGAGGTGCTGCGGCCGCTCATCCAGGTGCCGGTGCTGGCCATCGACGAGCTCGGCAAGGAGCGCGGCACCGACTGGGAGCGGTCGATGCTGGACGAGCTCATCAGCCGCCGCTTCAACTCGGGGCTGACGACCCTCTTCGCCACCAACTACTTCCTGGAGGAGCGACACGTGCCCGAGGCCCCCGGGCGCGTGGTGCGCACCCGCTCCGCGGAATTTCAGCGCGAGGCCGAGAGTATGACCCTGGCGCAGCGGGTCGGCGACCGGGTCTACTCGCGGCTGAACGAGATGTGCTCGTTCGTGAAGCTCGATCCGGGCCACGACCTGCGGAAGGATCGGGCGGGGAGCGGGACCGGGGGCTTCTGGAAGGGCTAGCCCGACCGCCGGCACGGGATCGGGATCCGGCCACGCCCTGCCGGCGCCGGCGCGGCCCGCGCCACGTCGGGGTCGACGCTCGGAGGAGCTCGCGATGATCGAGGTCTCTCACCTGACGAAGCGGTTCCGCGATCGGATCGCGGTGGACGACCTCTCGTTCACGGTCGGGAAAGGCGAGGTGATCGGCTTCCTGGGCCCGAACGGCGCCGGCAAGTCCACCACCATGCGAATGCTGACCGGGTTCGTCCCGGCCACCGCCGGCACGGCCAAGATCGCCGGGTTCGACGTCTTCGAGCACCCGCTCGAGGTGAAGCGTCGCGTCGGGTACCTCCCGGAGAACCCGCCCGTCTACGCCGACCTGACCCCGCGCGCCTACCTCGCCTTCTGCGCCGGCCTGAAGAAGCTGGCCCGCGGGCGCGTGAAGGGGGAGATCGAGCGGGTCGCGCACCTGGCCCGGATCGAGGACGTGCTGGACCGCGTGACCGGGAACCTCTCGAAGGGGTACCGGCAGCGCGTCGGCCTGGCCCAGGCGCTGCTCGGCGATCCGGAGGTCCTCGTCCTCGACGAGCCGACCGTCGGCCTCGACCCGCTCCAGATCCGCGAGGTGCGCGAGCTGGTGCGATCGCTCGCCGGCCGGCACACCGTCATCCTCTCGACCCACATCCTGCCGGAGGTGGCGATGACCTGCCAGAAGGTCCTCGTCATCCACGAGGGCAAGCTCGTCGACTTCGACTCGCTGGACGGGCTCATCGCGAAGCACCTGCCCGGCCGCCGCGTCACGCTCGACGACATCGCGTTCCTGGAGGAGATCTACGGGAAGCTGGTCTCCCCCACCGCCGTCGCCGCCGGCGACGCCACCGCCCCCGCGGCGGCCGCCTCGAGGTGAAGCCATGCGCACCGTGCTCGCCATCGCCCGCAAGGAGCTCGACGTCTACTTCACGACGCCCATCGCCTACGTCGCCTTCATGGTGATGGCGTTCTTCACCGCCCAGTTCTTCACCGGTTCGCTCGACGTCTACCGGAGCTTCGTCAGCCGCGTCTCCCCCTACGACGCGGAGCAGGTGCTCCAGCACCTCAACCTGACCGACGTGGTGGTCTCGCGGCTCTTCGCCTCGGTCGGCGTCTTCGTGGTCGTCTCGGCGCCCTTCCTCTCCATGCGGCTCCTGGCGGAGGAGAAGCGGAGCCGCACCTTCGAGCTGCTCATGACCTCTCCGGTCCGGCCCATCGAGATCGTGGCCGGGAAGTACCTGGCGGCGCTGGTCCTGGTGGCGGTCTCGGTCGGCATCGTCGCCCTGTTCCCCGTCCTCCTGTCGGCCTTCGCACACGGCGTGAAGGGCGGATCGGCCGTCGAGTGGCAGACGGTGGGCACCGGACTGCTCGGCCTCTTCCTCCTCGGTGCCATGTGCATGGCCGTGGGGATGCTCGTCTCGGCGCTGACCGAGTCGGTCGTCGTCGCCGCGCTGATCTCCCTCATCGTCTTGCTGGCGCTCTGGGTGCTCACCATCTTCACCGTGGGCGCCGAGGGGCCGGTGCGCGAGCTCGCCGCCGGGCTGAGCGCGTCCGAGCACCTGATGGCCTTCCTCCAGGGACGCGTCGAGCTCAAGGATCTCGTCTACTACCTGTCCTTCGTGGTGCTCGGTCTGTGGCTGACCGACCGCGCCATCGAGGGCCACCGCTGGGCTTGAGCATGCGAACCGGGAACATCGCCGCGCGCGTGGTGGGAGCGCTCGGGCTGGTCGTCCTCCTCTCCACCGTCGTCACGCTCTTCTTCGGCAACGCGCAGTTCGTGGTGGCGAAGCTGGCGCTCGGCCTGGCCGGCGTCGTCGCCGGGTTCGCCTTCGGCGAGGCGGGCGGCCTGCGGCGCTTCTTCACCGGGCGCGCGCTCCAGTTCGGCGTCGTCACGGCGGTGTCGGTGGTGGCGCTGGTGGCCGTGCTCGGCGTCGCCAACTGGGTCGCCTACCGGCGGCCGCGGAGCTGGGACCTGACCAAGGACCGCATCTTCACCCTCCAGGCGGACACGGTCCGCACGCTGAAGGGGTTGCGCGAGGACGTGCGCGCCGTCGCCGTCTACCGCATGGACGAGGAGGGCTACGCGCAGGCGGAGGGCCTCCTCCGGCGCTACGCCGCGCTCTCGCCCCGCTTCCGGTACGAGATGGTGGATCCCTACCGGAGCCCGGAGCGGGCGAAGACCTATGGCGTCGTGGCCGGCGGGCCGCGCATCCTGCTGGTGGCCGGCGACCGGAAGGTGCCCGCCTCCGGCGCCGACGAGCAGGGCCTCACCAACGCGCTCGTCAAGGTCACGCACTCCGGATCGCGCAAGATCTACTTCACCACCGGACACGGCGAACCCGACGCGCGCTCCGACGAGCCGCGCGGGTACGGCGCCTTCGCGCGCGGCCTCGCGGGCGAGGGCTACGAGGTCGCGACGCTGTCGCTCCTCGACCGGGCCGACGTGCCCGACGACGCCTCGGTGGTCGTGGTGGCGGGGGCTCGGACCGCCTTCCTCCAGGCGGAGGCCGGCGCCCTGCAGCGCTTCGCCGCGCGCGGCGGACACCTGGGGATCTTCCTGGAGCCGGACGTCGAGATCGGGCTCGACGGGCTGCTGAAGCAGTACGGGATCCAGGCCGACGACGACGTGGTGGTCGATCCCTCGCCGGCGGCGCAGCTCCTGGGCTCGCCGGTGTCCCCCATCGCCCAGCCCTCCGCCGCGCACGCCATCTCGCGCGACCTGGCCGACACGGCGCTGGTCCTGCCCACGGCGCGGTCCCTGGTGGGCCTCACCGGCGCGGCGGTGGTCCCGATCCCGCTCGCGCTCACCGGTCGCGACGCATGGGGTGAGACGGACCTGAAGGGCGTCTTCGAGCGCGGCGTGGCGCGGCGTGACGAGGGAGAGAAGGTGGGCCCCCTCCCGCTCGCGATGGCCGCCGAGCAGGCGGTCACGGGCGACCCCCGCCGCTCGGACCACGCGCGCTTGGTGGTCGCGGGCGACGGGGACTTCTTCTCCAACAAGTACCTGCAGATCGGGGCCAACCGCGACTTCGCGATGAACGCCGTCGGATGGCTCGCGGAGCAGGAGGACCGCATCACCATCCGGCCCAGGAGCCGTGAGGCGTCGATGGTGCTGCTGACCGACGCGCAGGCGACCGCCCTCAAGTTCGTCACCGTGGACGTGCTGCCCGTCGCGCTCCTGGGGCTCGGGCTCGCGGTCTGGATGATCCGGCGGTCGCGGTAGGAGGGGGCATGACCGCCGGCAAGCGCGCGCTCGTCTCGGCCCTGGGGCTGCTCCTCGTCGCGATCGCCGTCGTGGCCTTCGCCTGGTTCGGGGTGGAGCGCCGGGACGCGACGGGACGTGCGCGGCGGGACGCCGAGGAGCGCATCTTCTCCTTCCGCCCGGGCGACGTGACGGCGTTCACCGTGGCGGCCAAGGGCGACGTGACGCGCCTCGTGCGCGCGGGCGAGGGGTGGCGGCTCGAGGCCCCCGTCCGCGCAGACGCCGACCGCGGCGCGGTCGACGCGCTCGTCGAGCGCGTCGCCGGGCTCCGCCGCAAGGCGGTGGTGGCCGACGCGGCGTCGCCGCAGCCGGAGGGTCGCTACGGCCTCGCGCACCCCCGCGTCACGGTCGACCTCACGCTGGCCGACGGCCACAGGGCCACCCTCGCGCTGGGAGACGACAACGCCTTCGACGGCACCCTCTACGTCCGCGACGGCGCGGGGACCGTCTCCGTCGTGCCCGGCGACCTGCGGTGGGCGGTGGAGCGCGGCGCCTTCGACCTGCGCGAGAAGCGGCTCCTCCGCTTCGAGCCGAAGGAGGCGGAGCGCATCGAGGTGGCGACCCCGCGCCTCTCCTACGCGCTCGTCCGAGCCGGCGCCGACGCCTGGCGACTGGAGAGCCCGGTGCGGGAGGAGGCCGACGGCGCCGCCGTGGGGCGCCTGCTGGACGCGCTGGCGGGGCTCCGCGCGACCGCGTTCACCGCCGCAGGGCCTGGAGAGGCCCCTCCGGCGGCCGGAGGGGCCGCGCGGCGCTGGAGCGTCACCGTCGTCGTGCGCGGACAGGCTCCCGTGAAGGCGCTGCTCTGGAGCGCTCCACGGAAGCCGGGCGCGGACGCGGGCAAGGCCACCGGGACCGGACCGCTCCTCGCTCGCGTGGAGGGCTCCTCCGAGACCGCCTCCGTCCCCCAGGAGGTCACCGGCGAGCTACGCTTGGACC
>JAJYHA010000078.1 GCA_021784995.1 Myxococcales bacterium | reverse complement strand
CGCGCCTCCGGGCCCGCGCAGCAAGGGTGGGGCTCCGCCGGCCGGGCCGGGCGGCACGCCCCGTTCAGACGTTGAACTTGAAGTGCATGACATCGCCGTCCTGCACGACGTACTCCTTCCCCTCCACGCGCAGGAGGCCCTTCTCCCGCACCGCCTGCTCGCTGCCCAGGGCGAGGAGGTCCTCCACCCGCATCACCTCCGCCTTGATGAAGCCGCGCTCGAAGTCGGTGTGGATGACGCCCGCCGCCTGCGGGGCGCGCGCTCCCTCCCTCACGGTCCAGGCGCGGCACTCGTCCTCGCCCGCGGTGAGGAAGGTGATGAGCCCGAGCTCGCGGTAGCCGGCGTGCACGAGCCGCGTCAGGCCAGGCTCGGAGAGCCCGAGCGAGGCCAGGAACTCCGTCCGCTCCGCCTCGGGCAGCTCGGCGATCTCGGCCTCCACCTTGCCGCACAGCACCACCACCTCGGCGCCCTCCTCGACGGCGAGCGCGCGCACCGCCGCCACCCGCGGATCGGCGTCGGCGTGCGCCACCTGCCCCTCGTCCACGTTGGCGACGTAGATGACCGGCTTGGCGGTGAGGAGGAACAGGTCGGCGACGGCCGCGCGCTCCTCCTCGGAGAGCTCCTGGGCCCGCACGGGCGTCCCCTGCTCCAGGGCCGCCCGGACGCGATCGAGGACGGCCAGCTCCTGGCGCGCCAGCTCCCCCGGCTTCCCGGGCGCCTTGGCGTTCTTCTGGGCCCGCTCGCGGCGGCGCTCCACCGACTCCAGGTCCTTCAGCATCAGCTCCGTCTCGACCACGTCGCGGTCGCCGCGCGGGTCGATCGAGCCCCCCACGTGCACCACGTCGGGATCCTCGAAGCAGCGGAGGACGTGGGCGATGGCGTCGACCTGGCGGATGTGGGAGAGGAACTGGTTGCCGAGCCCCTCGCCCTTGGACGCGCCCGCCACCAGCCCCGCGATGTCCACGAACTCCAGGGTGGTGGGCGTCGTCTTCCGGGGCTTGAAGAGGCGCGCCAGCTGCTCGAGGCGCACGTCCGGCACCGGCACCACCCCCACGTTGGGGTCGATGGTGCAGAAGGGGTAGTTGGCGGCCTGCGCCTTGGCGGCGCCCGCCAGCGCGTTGAAGAGCGTCGACTTCCCGACGTTGGGGAGACCGACGATGCCGATGCCGAGCGCCATGACGAGGTCCTCCTCGAGAGCGTCTGCTGCCCGAAAGAAAAGAGCCCCGGCGGACCGGGGCCCGAGCTGGTGGCGGAGGGCGCGCTCGCCCGGTCCACCCCCCGCGCCGCGCCGGAGGGGCGCGGCGCACGGGCCGGACCCCGGCCGGCGGCTAGGCCGCGCGGTCGGCGGGGAGCTGCGCGAGGTACTCCTCGACCAGGGCGCGCTGCGCCTTCTCGTCGAGCGAGGACTGGATGAGCCGCCGGGCCGCGTCGATGGCGAGATCCGCCACCTGGCCCCTCAGCTCGCCGAGCGCCTTCGCCTTCTCCTCCTGGATCTGGCGGCGCGCGGAGGCGACCAGCTCGTCGGCCTCCTTGCGGGCGCGCGCGGTCAGGTCGGCGCGGAGCGCCTCGACCTCCTGCTTCGACCTCTGCGCCAGGGCGGCCGCCTCGCGCTGCGCGGCCGCGAGCGAGGCCTTCTGCTCGCCCAGCATCCGCTCCGCCTCGGCGCGCTCGCGCTTCGCCTGCTCGATGGCGTCGCGGATCGTCCGCGCGCGCTCGTCGAGCATCTTGACGATGGGGCCCCAGGCGAACTTCGACAGGACCACCAGCAGCAGCAGAAAGGTGATCGCCGTCCAGATGGAGAGGCCGGGCCGCAGATCCATGATGCCGGCGGCCAGCACGGGCGGGACGAGGAACGAGTTCATGGGAGCTCCCGGGAGGCGCGCCGAGGCGCGCCCGGCGACGTCATGCCTTGATGGCGAGGAGGACGCAGACGACGATCGCGAAGAGCGTCACGCCCTCGATGAGGGCGGCGGCGATGATCATGCTGGTGCGGATGTCCCCGGTCGCGGTCGGCTGGCGGGCCGTGCCCTCGAGGGCGGCGGCGGCGAGGCGGCCGATGCCGAGGCCGGCGCCGATGACGGCGATGCCGGCGCCGAAGCCGGCGGAGAGGAAGGCGAGTGCGGTGCTGGTCATGGGTTTGCTTCTCCGTTCGTTCGAGGAGGCGGTGCTGGACGGGCCGCCCGTTCCCGTGGCGCGTGCAGCGCTCGACTACCCGTGACCGGGGGAGCTCCCCGCCACGTGAGAACCGTGCTCCGCCGCGCCCACCCCGGGCGCGGCGTGTGCGTCGTGCGCCTCGTCGTGGCCGTGGTGGACGAGCCCGGCGCCGATGAAGAGCGACGACAGCATGGTGAAGATGTAGGCCTGGACGAAGGCGACGAAGAGCTCGAGGCCGAAGATGGCGAGCGCCATCGGCACCGATCCGATCGCCACCAGCGGGCTGCCCAGCGCGAAGATGAGGCCGAGCAGCGACAGGATGACGATGTGCCCCGCCAGCATGTTGGCGAAGAGACGGATGGTGAGGGCGAAGGGCTTGGTGAAGAGGCCGAGGATCTCGACCGGGATCATGATGGGCCACAGCCACACCGCCACGCCGCCCGTGAGGTGCTTGAGGAACCCGCCGACGCCCTGCGCCCGGATGGCCACGGCCTGGGTGATGATGAAGGTGAACACCGAGAGGGCCAGCGTGACGGCGATGTTGCCGGTGGCGGTGGCGGCCCAGGGGATGAGGCCGAAGAGGTTCACGAACAGGATGAAGAAGAAGGCCGTGCAGAGGAAGGGCACGAACCGGTCGGCGTCGGCCTTCCCGATGTTCGGCACGGCGATCTCGTTCCGCACGAACTGCACCAGCAGCTCGAGGAAGTTGTAGAGGCCGCGCGGGACCAGGCTCTTCCTCGGGATCGCCACCGCGAAGGCCAGCAGGAGGAGGAGCGACGCGAGCCACAGCATCACGAGGTGCTTGGTGGGCGTCATGTCGAGGGTGGTCGAGCCCAGGTGGAAGACCAGCCCGTCGCCGAAGACCTGCTTCAGGTCGGTCTCGCAGTCCCAGCTGAAGTGCGCGCCCTCGGCCGGGTGCCGGTGGCTGGCGCAGAAGCCGGGGTACTCGAGGACGTAGCCGTCGGAGACGTGCTCCAGCATCATGCTGGACAGGGTCTCCTCGCGCTCCTCGGCCTGCTCCCCGTGCCGCTCCACCCCGGCGCCTCCGCCGTGCGCCTCCGCCGCTCCGCGCGCCTCGGCCATGGAGGCGGCGCCGTGCTCCTGCCCGGGCGCCTGGGCGGCGACCGGCTCGGCGGCGGGGGCCTGCAGCTGCGCGGCCCCGGCTGCCGGGGCGGCCGGCTCTGCGGCCACGGGGGCCTGGGTGGCGGCGAGGGCGAGCACGAGGCTCGCGACGAGGCGGGTCATGCGGTCGGTCCCGTGCCGCGCGGCAGGCTGGCGAGGTACCAGCCCTCCACGGCGGCGAAGAGGAAGTACGGCACGAAGAAGGCGAGGATGTAGGCGACGAGGCTGTCGCCGGAGCGCCACACCACGGCCGTGCCCAGCGCCACGAGCACGATGCGGACGAGGAACATCACCACCATGACCAGCAGGGCGGCCTGCAGCGGCCTTCGGGCGCGCGCGCCCCGCTGCATGAGGAGGAGCGATGCGAAGGCCGTGACCGATGCGGCGACGGCGCCCACCAGCGCACCCCGGCGCCACGACCCCGCCGCCGAGACGGCGAGGGCCAGCGCGGCGACGAGCGCGGTGATGGCGAGGTGTCGCGTCACGATCTCTTTTTCCCCAGGACGGTCCTGAAGAAGCTCAAGAATCCGCCGACCATCCCCACCACCGACCCCGCCATCAGCAGCCACGGCACCCGGTGGCCCAGCTTCGTGTCGAGCCACCAGCCGAGCGCCGTGAACGCTCCGACGGCTGCCACCAGCTGCGTGGAGGCGGCGAGATAGGGCGCCGCCTTCCGGTAGCCTTCGGCGAGGTTCGAGAGCCCTTCCTCTTCCCTCCCCCGGCGCTCTCGATCGTCGGGGTCGGGCACGGCGGTCTCCGCGCACTCCCCTCGCGGAATCCTTGGTCTTTCCGGGAGCGAGAGGGCAGAGCCGTATAGCAGGGGCGTACCGCTCCGTCAATGGCCTGCACTCCCCATGGAAAGCTGCCCGATCTTCACCATCTGGCCGGGATTCACGGGTCGAAGCGGACCCCCTTCCATCAGGTGGCTGTGACTCCTTCGCCCCGCGAGTGGCTCGCATCTACTGCGGCGAATTGCCGCACCACCGAGTAAGGAGCGAGCCATGGCACGAGTGGTCGTCCTGGGCGCAGGGATCGCGGGTCACACCGCCGCGCTCGTCCTCCGGCACCGGCTGGTCCGCGAGCACGAGGTGGCCGTGGTTTCGCCGCGGCCGGTCTACAACTGGATCCCGTCCAACATCTGGGTGGGGGTCGGCCGTATGCGGCCGGAGGACGTGGTCTTCGACCTGGCCCCCGTCTACGCCCGGCAGGACATCCGCTTCGAGCAGGCGCGAGCGGTGGAGATCTGGCCCGAGGGTGGCGCCGCGGCCGCGCGACCGCACGTGGTGATCGAGCCCACGGGGGCGGACGCCGGCGCGCGGAAGCCGATCGAGTTCGACTACCTGGTCAACGCCACCGGACCTCGCCTCAACTTCGGGGCCACCCCGGGGCTCGGGCCCGACGGCCACAGCCTGTCCGTCTGCACGCACGAGCACGCGGCGGAGGCGGCGCGGGCCCTGGCCGGTTGCGTCGAGCGGATGAGGCGCGGCGAGCGGCTCACGCTCGTCATCGGCGTCGGCCACGGGCTCTGCACCTGCGAGGGCGCCGCCTTCGAGTACGTGTTCAACGTCGACTTCACGCTCCGTCAGGCGGGCGTGCGCGACCGGGCGCGGCTCGTCTTCCTCACCAACGAGGCGGAGCTGGGCGACTTCGGCGTCGGCGGCATCCACCTCCGCCGCGGCGGCTACCGCGTCCACAGCAAGACCTTCGCCGAGTCGCTCTACGCCGAGCGCGGGATCGAGTGGATCACCGGCGCCCACGTGCAGCGGGTGGAGCCGGGCGTGGCCCATTACGAGACGCTCGACGGGGAGGAGCGCTCGATCCCTTTCGACTTCGCCATGCTCCTCCCCCCGTTCGCCGGCCAGCCCATGAAGGCCTTCGCGCGCGACGGTCGCGAGGTGACGGCGGAGATCTTCGCGCCGAGCGGCTTCATGAAGGTGGACGCCGACTACACGCCCAAGCCCTTCGAGCAGTGGCGCGCCGCCGACTGGCCCCGCACCTACCAGAACCAGCGGTACCCGGCCCTCTTCGCGATCGGGATCGCCTTCGCCCCGCCGCACCCCATCTCGGAGCCGCGCAAGAGCAAGCGGGGCACGCCCATCTCGCCCGCACCGCCGCGCACCGGGATGCCCTCGGCGGTGATGGCCCGCATGGTGGCGGAGTCGCTCTACGGCATGATCGAGCTGGGCCTGCCGGGGCCGACGCGGACCGCCTCGATGGCCGAGGTGGGCGCCTCCTGCGTCGCGTCGGCCGGGGCGAGCTGGCTGCACGGCTCCGCCGCCTCGATGACCATGTTCCCCGTGGTGCCCGACTTCGAGAAGTACCCGGAGTTCGGCCGCGACCTGCGCTTCACCTTCGGCGAGATCGGCTCGGCCGGCCACTGGATCAAGAAGATCCTCCACCACATGTTCCTCTACAAGGCGCGCGCCCGCGCCGGCTGGTGGATGATCCCGGAGTGAGAGAGGAGCCGCCCATGTCGCGCCCCCAGGACCGCGCCTTCTTCATCCCCACGCCCACCCGGACCACGCGCTTCTTCCGCACCTTCTTCCCGTGGCAGGCGCTGCGCTTCGTCTGGATCAACTTGAAGATGATGCGGATGATCGGGATCGGGCACCACGGCCGCGTGCCGCTGCGCCCGATCCGGCTGGACGAGACCGGCACCGCCCACCCGTCCGCGCCGGCGCAGCCCGCGGCCCGACCGTAGCGGCGGCCCGCGCCCGGCGCCGCTCAGGCCGCGCGGAACGCCGCGCGTGCCGCCTCGACCGTGCGCGCGACGTCGTCCTCCGCGTGGGCGACCGACACGAAGGCCGCCTCGAACTGGGAGGGCGGCAGGTAGACGCCGCGCTCCAGCATGGCGTGGAAGAAGCGGCCGAAGCGCGCCGTGTCGCACCGGCGTGCGCTCGCCGCGTCGACCACCGGGTCGGCGGAGAAGAAGACGGTCAGCATCGATCCGACGCGGTTCACCTGGACCGCGACGCCGGCCGCGCGCGCCGCCTCCGCGAGCCCGCCGGCCAGCGCGGCCGAGGTGGCCTCCAGCCTCCGGTAGGAGGCCTCGGAGAGCTGGTCCAGGGTGGCCGTCCCGGCCGCCATGGCCATCGGGTTCCCGGAGAGCGTGCCCGCCTGGTAGACGGGGCCGGCCGGGGCGACGCGGTCCATCACGTCGGCGCGCCCGCCGAAGGCGCCCACCGGCAGCCCTCCGCCGATCACCTTGCCGAAGGTGACGAGATCGGGCCGGAGGCCGAACAGGCCGCAGGCGCCGCCCGTCGAGAGGCGGAAGCCCGTCATCACCTCGTCCACGACGAAGAGGGCGCCGCTCTCGCGGCAGAGGCGCGCCAGCCCCTCCAGGTAGCCGGGGCGGGGCACGAGCACCCCCATGTTGCCCACCACCGGCTCCGTGATCACGGCGGCGAGCGTCCGGCCCCGCTGGGCGAAGAGCCGCTCCGCCGCGGCGAGGTCGTTCCAGGGGAGGGTGAGGGTGTGCCGCGCCAGGTCGGCCGGCACGCCGGGCGAATCGGGCAGCCCGAGCGTCTCCACGCCCGAGCCCGCCTTCACCAGCAACGGATCGCCCGCGCCGTGGTAGCACCCGTCGAACTTGAGGATGTCGTCGCGCCCGGTGAAGCCGCGCGCGACCCGGATGGCGGCGGTGGTGGCCTCCGTCCCCGAGGAGACTAAGCGCATCCGCTCGAGCCAGGGCATGCGCCGCTGCACCGCCTCGGCCAGCAGGATCTCGCGGGGGGAGGGGGCGCCGAAGCTGGCGCCCTCCTTCATCGCGTCCTGCACCGCCCGCATGACCTCGGGGTGGCAGTGGCCGAGGATGAGCGGCCCCCACGAGCCGACGTAGTCCACGTACTCGTTGCCGTCGACGTCCCAGAGGTGCGCGCCGCGACCGCGGGCGATGAAGCGCGGCGTGCCGCCGACCCCCTTGAAGGCGCGCACGGGGCTGT
>JAJYHA010000336.1:4023-7234 GCA_021784995.1 Myxococcales bacterium | reverse complement strand
TTCACGTGCGGCTTCGTTCGCTCGAACTTCTCCTTGGCCATGTGCGCTCCCGGCTTTCCGCTGCGACGCTACGTGTCTCTGGAGCCCTCTTCCAGGATTGAACTGGAGACCTCGTCCTTACCAAGGACGCGCTCTGCCGACTGAGCTAAGAGGGCCTTTCTTTCGTTGGAGCGGGAAACGGGATTCGAACCCGCGACATTCAGCTTGGAAGGCTGACGCTCTACCAGCTGAGCTATTCCCGCGTTCCTCGATCTCTCCCAGACGGTTGGTGGAGGGGGGTGGATTCGAACCACCGAAGGCTTGAGCCGGCAGATTTACAGTCTGCTCCCTTTGGCCGCTCGGGAACCCCTCCGACTCTTTGTCATCCGCCCGTTCCGCCCTCCGCTGAGCTGGAGCTGGCGGTGGGACTCGAACCCGCGACCTGCTGCTTACAAGGCAGCTGCTCTACCTGCTGAGCTACGCCAGCCCGATACCGACCCGACCCGGAGCGGACCGGAGCGGTCGCGACGAAGATTACAAACAGATCCCTGCCGTCCACGACGTCGTGGAGCGGCGGTTTCTAGCCTCCTCTCGGCCCCTTGTCAAGCGCGGAACCCCACGACTTCCGCTGGCGTGCGGCCTCGTAGAGCACGATGGCCGCCGCGGCCGAGGCGTTGAGGCTGCCCACCTTTCCCTTCATCGGGATCCGCACCACGCGATCGCAATTCCGGCGCACCAGCGGGCGAACGCCGGCCCCTTCCGAGCCCACCACGACGGCGGTCGGCAGCGTCAGGTCCACCGCCGTCAGGTCGTCGTCTCCGCCCGCGTCCGTCGCCACCGTCCACACCCCGGCCTCCTGGAGCGCGGCGAGGGCCTGCGAGAGGTTGGTGACGCGCGCCACCGGGCAGTGCTCGACGGCGCCGGCGGAGGCCTTGGCCGCGGCCGGCGTGACGCCCGCCGCCCGGTCGCGCGGGATGACCACGCCGTGCGCGCCGAGGGCGTGCGCGGACCGGATCACCGCCCCCAGGTTGTGCGGGTCCTCGATCCCGTCGAGCACCACGAGCAGCGGCGGCTCGCCCGCGGCCTCGGCCGCCTGGAGCAGCTCCTCCAGCGCGGCGTAGCGGTAGTCGCCCACGACCGCCACCACGCCCTGGTGCCGCTCGGTGCCGGCCAGGCGGTCGAGCCGGACGCGCGGCGCCTCGCGCACCCGGGCGCCGTGCTCCCGGGCCAGCCGGGCCAGCTCCGCGAAGGCCCGTCCCCGCTCGCTCCCCTCCGCCAGCCAGAGCTCCGCCAGCCCCTCCCCGCCCGCCCGCAGCAGCTCGCGGACGGGGTGCAGGCCGTAGAGCGTCCTCACGCGTTTCCCCGTTGGATCGGCCGCGGAGGCCGGTTCACCGCACGTCGACCGCGACGGCGAGCTGCCGGACCTGCTTCACGCAGGCGGCGTCGCTGCAGAGGAAGAAGTCCACGCTCGCGCGCACCTGCTGCGCGCCCCGGGCGCTCGCGACGAAGGGGCTCTCGAGGCGCGGCGCCTCCGCCTTCGGATCGACCACGTCCCTCCTGCCGAGCTCGACCCGCTCCAGCTTCAGCCCCGGACCGGCCTCGAGCCGGACCCGGAGGGGCGCCTGGGGATGCACGTGCCAGACCGGCCTCCGGGGATGGATGACGACGGCGACCGTCCCGCGCTCTCCGAGCCGGAGCGCCGCGGGCGTCGCCACCACCTCGACGGTGTAGCCCTGCGCGGCGTCCGCGGCCGCGCCCGCGGCCGCCGCCGGCCCGGCCAGCAGCAGCGCGGCGCTGAAGAGGAGGGCACGGGTCATCGGTCGTCTCCGGATCGCCGGCCGGCTCCGCGCGCGCTGCTCCTCGTCCCGGGCCGCGCGCCGCGCCGGCCGGCGGGCGTTCCATACCAGAGACGTCCGGCCCGACCAACCGATTCGACCGCGGCCCGCCCGGGGGGCCCCCGCCCACCCCCGGCGGCGGAGCGCGCCCGGCGGGCGTCGGCCACCACCTGCTCCGCCCGCGCCACGATGGCCGCGGCGACGTCCACGCCGCAGAGCTCCTCCGCCTCCCGGATCCCGGGTGAGCTGTTCACCTCGAAGACGAGCGGCCCGCCGCGCACGTCCAGCATGTCCACCGCGCACACCTCCAGGCCCACCACGCGCGCCGTCTCCACGGCCAGGCTTCCGATCTCCGGGGCGAGCGTGCAGGCCTCGAAGCGGGCGCCGCGGGCCAGCGTCCGCGCGAGCCGGCCGGGGCGCGGGCGGCGTCGCAGCGCGGCCACCACCCGGCCTCCCACCACGAGCACCCTCAGATCGCGGCCGCGGGCGCGCACGTACTGCTGCACGACGATGTTCTGGCCCAGCCGGCGGATGGTCTCCAGCGCCGCCTCGAGCGACGGCAGCGTCTCGCACACCATGAGCCCCGTCCGCTCGGCCTGCGAGAGGAGCTTCAGCAGCACGGGGAGCCCGCCCACGTGCCGCACCAGGTCCCTGAGGCGCGAGGGATCGCTCGCCATCACCGTGGCCGGGACCCCGATCCCGCAGCCGGCCAGGAGCTGCAGGCAGCGCATCGTGTTCCGCGACGCGGAGATCCCCTGGGCCCCGTTCAGCACCGGGACGCCGAGGAGCTGGAGCTGGTTCACCACCGCCAGCCCGTACTGGTTCACCGACAGCGCGATGCGGGGGATCACGACGTCCGTGCGCGGGAAGGGGGCGCGCCGGTGCAGGAGCGTCGGCGCCGTCCCGCCCAGCCGCATCTCGACCTGCACCGGATCGACGACCCGCGCGCGGTGCCCGCGCGACCGCGCCGTCTCGACGAGGCGGCGCGTCGTGTGGATGGCGAGGGAGCGGCTGAGGACCGTGAGGTGCATGGTCGGCGGCTGCGGCCGCGGGGGCGCGGCCCCCTCCTAGGCGGACGCTCGCGATCCGGGCCCGGCCGGCGCGGGGCTCATGCCCCGCCCTCCCCGCCCACCCCTTCCCCGACGGGCACGCCGCCCCTCCCCCGGGCGCGGTCCTTGGCCAGCAGCAGGTAGATGGCCGGGACGAAGAAGAGCGTGAAGAGCGTGCCGACGGCCATCCCGGCCACCAGCACCAGGCCGATGCTGTTGCGCACCGCGGCGCCGGGGCCCCTCACGAGGGTGAGGGGGAAGTGGCCGGCCACGGTGGCCACGCTCGTCATGAGGATGGGCCGGAAGCGCGTCACGGCGGCCTCCCGGACGGCGTCGAGCTTGGAGAGG
>JAJYHA010000336.1:0-4013 GCA_021784995.1 Myxococcales bacterium | reverse complement strand
AGTCGACGATCAGGATGCCGTTCTTGGCCACCAGGCCGACCAGCGTCACCAGCCCCACCTGCGAGTAGATGTTGAGGGTGGTGGTCCAGCCGTCGGTGAAGAACCGCATGCTCGGGTTCGGCATCTTGAGGAAGGTGAGCAGGAGCGCGCCGAACATGGCGAGCGGCACCGAACCGGCGAGCACGACGAACGGGTCGCGGAAGCTGTTGAACTGCGCCGAGAGCACCAGGAAGATCAGCAGCACCGCCAGCACGAAGGCGGGCAAGAAGCGATCGGCCTCGGTCCGCAGCTGGCGCGACTCGCCCGTGTAGTCGATGCGGTAGCCGCTGGGCAGGATGCGCGCGCCCTCGTCCTCGAGGTAGCGCAGCGCCTCGTCGAGCGGGCGCATGGCGACGCCGCTGATCTTCACCGAGTTGAGCTGCTGGAAGCGCGTCAGCGAGCGGGGCGTCACCCGGTCGCGGATGGACGCGATGGAGCGGAGCGCCACCAGCGATCCGCCGGGCCCGGTGACGTAGAGGTCCTGGAGCTGCTCCGGGGTGAGGCGGTCGGCGCGGAGGATCTGGGGGATCACCTTGTAGCTGCGGCCGCCGATGCTGAACCGGTTCACGAAGTTGCCGCCCACCGCGGCGGAGACGTCCTGGCCGACGGAGGCGAGGCTGAGGCCCAGCTCCGCCACCTTGTCGCGGTCGATGGCGAGCTCGGACTCGGGCTGGTCCAGCTTGAGGTCCAGCAGCGGCGGGAAGGCGAAGATGCCGCTCTTCGCCGCCCTCTCCTGGATCTGGCGCGCGAAGGAGAGCACCTCGCCCGCCTCGGCCGTCGAGGCGATGACCACCTCGACCGGGAACTGGCCGCCGCCCGGGAGCGAGGGGGGCAGGATGGGGAAGGTCTGGATGCCGGGGATGACCGACACCTTCGCCTGCACCTCCGGGAGGACCTGGGCCGAGGAGCGGTGCCGCTGGTCCCAGGGCTTCAGGACCAGGCCCCAGAACCCGCCGCTCGGGAAGGTGATCTGGAAGGAGAAGTCGCTCTCCGGCGACGAGAGGATGGCCTCGTTGACGGCCTTCGTCTGGGGCAGGATCTGGTCGAGCGTGGAGTTGGCCGGCGTGTTGACCACGCCGAAGATGACGCCCTGGTCCTCGATGGGCGCCAGCTCCTTGGGCGACTGCCAGAACATCAGCACGGCCAGCACGCTCACCACGCCCCAGGCTGCGTAGATGGGACCGCGCGCGCGGAGCGCGCCGTCCAGCGCCCGGCGGTACGCGGCCTTGATCCGATCGAAGCCGCGGTTGATCCGGCCCGACAGGCCGCGATCCTCGTGCCCGCCGCGCAACAGACCGGCCGACATGACCGGCGAGAGCGTGAGCGCCACCACGCCCGAGATGGTCACCGCGCCCGCGAGCGTGAGCGCGAACTCCCGGAAGAGCGAGCCCGTGAGCCCGCCCTGGAAGGCGATGGGCGTGTAGACGGCGGCCAGGGTGATGGTCATGGCCACGATGGGGCCCACCAGCTCGCGCGCCCCCACCAGCGCCGCGTCGACCGGCCCCATCCCCTCCCGCAGGTGGCGCTCCACGTTCTCCACCACCACGATGGCGTCGTCCACCACGAGCCCCACCGAGAGCACGATGGCGAGCAGCGTCAGCAGGTTCACCGTGAAGCCGAAGGCCTGCATGAGGAAGACGGCCCCCACCAGCGACACGGGGATGGCCACCACGGGGACGAGGACCGAGCGGAGGGAGCCCAGGAAGAGGAAGATGACGACCACCACGATGAGCAGGGTGTCGCCCAGCGTCCGCTCGACCTCGTGGATGGCGTTCTGGATGTAGGCCGTGCCGTCGTAGGCCACGACGGCGTGGATCTGCTCGGGGAGATCGCGCTGCAGCGACGCCATCTCGGCGCGGACCCCCCGGATCACGTCGAGGGAGTTGGCGTTGGGCAGCGGGAAGATCCCGATGAACACGGCCGTCCGCCCGGTGAAGCTGACGGCCGCGTCGTAGTCCTCCGCGCCCAGCGCCACGTCGGCCACGTCCGACAGCCGGACCACCGCCCCCCCCTGCTCGCGCACGACCATCTGCTGGAAGTCGCGCACGGAGCGCAGGTCGGTGTTGGCGGTGAGGTTCACCTGGACCAGCGCGCCCTTGGTCTGCCCGACCGCGGCCAGGTAGTTGTTGGCCGCCAGCGCCTGCCGCACCTGCGCCGGGCTCACGTTGAACGCGGCCATGCGGTCCGGCTTCAGCCAGATCCGCATGGCGAAGGTGCGTGCGCCCAGGATGTCGGCCCGCTGGACGCCGTCCACCGCGGAGAGCAGCGGCTGGACCACCCGCACCAGGTAGTCGGTGATCTCGTTCTGCTTGAGCTGGTCGGAGGAGAAGCTGAGGTAGGCGGCGGCGAACTGGCTCTCGACCGACTCCACGTTCAGGATCGGGACCTCCGCCTCGGGCGGGAGGTCGCGCCGCACCTGGTCCACCTTGGAGCTGATCTCCGCCAGGGCGCGCGTCGCGTCGAAGTTGAGCCGGAGCCGGGCCCGGATGATCGAGACGCCCTGCTTGCTCTCCGACTCGATGTAGTCGATGCCGTCCGCGGCGGCGATGACGCGCTCCAGCGGGGTCGTGATGAACCCGCGCACCAGCTCCGCGCTCGCGCCCACGTAGGCGGTGGTGACGGTGATGGCGGCGCTCTCGCTGCGGGGGTACTGCCGGACGTTGAGCGTCCGGATCGCCTGCACGCCCGCGATGATGATGACGAGGTTGACGACGATGGCGATGACCGGCCGCCGGATGAAGAGATCGGTGAACCGCATGGCCGCGCGCGCCCTAGTCCACCGGCCGCGGCGCCAGCTCCGGCCTGGGCGCCAGGGCGTCGTTGACCGTGACCGCCATCCCGTTCCGGAGCTTGAAGGCGCCCGCGCTCACGACCACCTCGCCGGCCTGCACCCCGCTCAGCGCCTCGACGAAGTCGCCGCGCCGCTCGCCCAGCCGGATGAAGCGCTGGTGCACGGTGGCCGCCGCCGCGCCGCCCCCGTCGCGCCGCGTCTCGATCACGAAGACGGAGTCGCCGTAGGGCGCGTAGAGGACGGCGGTGGCCGGCAGGAGCAGCACCGGCCGGCTCCGGGGGGAGAGGACCTCCACGTTGACGAACATGCCGGGCCGCAGCCGCCCGTCCCGGTTCGGGAAGGTGGCCCGGACGCGCACGTTGCGCGTCGCCGGATCGACCTCCGTGTTGACGGTGCTGATCGTGCCGTCCCAGCTGGCGCCGGGGTAGATGTCCAGCCGCATCCGCGCGCGCTGGCCGTCGGCCACCGTCGCCAGGGCCTGCTGCGGCAGCGAGAACTCGGCGAAGATGGGCGTCACGGACTGCAGCGAGGCCACCGGCGCCCCCGGCGACAGCATCTGGCCGAGCTCCACCTGGCGGATGGCGACGCGGCCGTCGAAGGGCGCGCGGAGGGTCTTCTTCGCGATGGTCGCCTCGAGCACCGCCACCGCCGCGTCGGCCTGCTTGGCGCGGGCCTCGGCGGCGTCGAGGTCGGCGGCCGTCGCCGCGTCGTTCTGCCGGAGCGTCCGCGCCCGCTGGAGCGTGACGTGGGCGAGGCCGTCGTCGGCCCGCGCCGCCGCGAGCTGCGCCTCCTCGGTCGAGGTGTCGAGCTTCACCAGGATCGCGCCCTTGCGCACCGACGCGCCGGACTCGAACCCGATGAAGCGCACGGTGCCGGCCAGCTCCGACCCGAGCGTCACCCCGCGCACCGCGACCAGCGTGCCGATGGCGGCGGTGGTGCCGGTCCAGTCGGCCCGCTCCACCCGGGCCGAGGCGACCGCCTCGGGCGGCGGCACGAAGGCCTTGCCGGCCTTGATCATGGCGGCGATCTGGCCGGCCTTGACGGCGACCAGCGCCGCGACGACGACGAGGAGGGCGAGGGCGGTGGCGAGGGCGAGCTGGGTCTTGGTCTTCATGGCGGAGGCCGAGGAGCGCCGAAGCCGATTACCCTAGTTCGGGGCAAAAAGCTCGAAAAAGCCCCCCCC
>JAJYHA010000363.1 GCA_021784995.1 Myxococcales bacterium | reverse complement strand
CTGCAGTCCCTGCTGAGCGGCGTCCTGATCGGGGGCGTCTACGCGCTCATCGGCATCGGGCTGACCCTCGTCTTCGGCGTCATGCGGGTCATCAACTTCGCCCACGGCGACCTGCTCATGGTGGGCATGTACCTGGCGTTCTTCGCCTTCCAGCTCCTCCACGTCGACCCGTTCCTCTCCATCGTGATCGTCATCCCGCTCATGTTCCTGTTCGGGATGCTCCTGCAACGCGCCTTCATCCAGCGCGTGCTCGACGCCCTTCCCCAGAACCAGATCCTGCTCACGATCGGCCTCGGGCTCGTCATGAGCAACACGGCGATGCTGCTCTTCACGTCGGACTACCGCATCCTCACCACCAGCTACTCCTCGGCCTCGGTGCGGCTGGGCGGCCTCTCGATCTCGGAGCCGCTCTTCTTCTCCTTCCTCATCACCGCGCTCATCACGCTCGCGCTCTACCTCTTCCTGCTCAAGACGGACATGGGGCAGGCCATCCGCGCCACGGCCCAGGACCGCGACGCCGCGCGGCTCATGGGCATCGACGTCCGGCGCATGGGCCTGGTGGCGATGGGGATCGGCGCCGCGCTGGCCGGGACGGCGGGCGCGCTGGTGGCGCCCACCTACTACATCTACCCGCAGGTCGGCAGCGCGTTCACGCTGAAGGCCTTCGTGATCGTGGTGCTCGGCGGGATGGGCAGCGTCCTCGGCGCGACGCTGGGCGGGATCGTGATCGGCGCCGTCGAGTCGCTGGCGGCCGTCTACATCTCCTCCGGGCTGAAGGAGCTCTTCGTCTACCTGCTCTTCCTGGTGGTGCTGCTCGTCAAGCCCTCGGGGCTGCTCGGCAAGTCGCGGATGTGAGACGCCCCATGCGCCCGACCCCCCGCCCCCGTCCCACCCACGCCCGCGGCCTGGCCCTCCCCTGGCTGCTGGCGCTCCTGGTGTTCGCCGGCGCGCTGGCCGCGCTGCCGCTCGGCGTCACGAACCCCTACCTGCTGCACGTCATGATCCTGATCTTCCTGGCGGTGGTGCAGGGGGAGAGCTGGAACGTGATCGGCGGATACACGGGGCAGTACTCGGTGGGCCACTCCGCGTTCTTCGGCATCGGCGGCTACGCCGCCCTGCTGCTCGTGGCCCATCACGCCCCGCTCTGGTGGGGGTTCCTGGTGCCGATGGCGGCGGCGGTCGCGGTCGGGATCGTGACCGGGTCCATCACCTTCCGCCTGCGCGGGCCCTACTTCGTCCTCGCCTCCATCGCGGTGGCGGAGATCCTGCGCCTCGCCGCGCTGAACTGGAAGGAGGTGACGAACGGCGCCGAGGGGATGCTGCTCAGCGACGTCCCGGCGCTCCGGATCGCCGGCTGGACGATCACCGACTGGTCCACCAAGGCCCCCTTCTACTACGCCGCGCTCGTGCTGGCGGGGATCACCATCGCCGTGAACTGGGGCGTGCAGCACTCCAAGCTCGGCTACTACTTCCAGGCCATCCGCGAGGACCAGGACGCGGCGCACTCGCTGGGGATCCCGCTCACGCGCTACAAGAACGTGGCGCTCGCCATCTCGGCCTTCTTCACGGCCTGCTCCGGCGCGTTCTACGCGCTCTACGTGGGCTTCGTCGATCCGCCGACGGTCCTCTCGGTGGAGGTGTCGGTGCAGTTCGTCCTCGTCTGCATCATCGGAGGCATCGGGACCATCGGCGGTCCGGTGGTGGGAGCGCTGGTCCTGATCCCGCTCTCGGAGGCGCTCCGCGCCAACATCCTGTCGGACCTGCTCTTCCGCCTGGGCGTGGTGCGGGAGGGCTCTCCGGCGGGCGCCTTCCTGAAGGAGAACCTGGCGCACGCGCACGCGCTCATCTACGGCATCCTGGTGGTGATCGTGATCCTCTTCATGCCCGACGGGGTCCTCGGCTTCGTCCGGCAACGCCTCCGCCGGAGGGCGCCCGCCGCGGCGCCGTCCGGGCCGGCCGCCGGGGGGGTCGCCTGATGGGCACCATCCTCGAGATCCAGCACGTCTCCAAGTTCTTCGGCGGCCTGGCGGCCAACTCCGACGTCTCCTTCTCGATGGAGGAGGGGATGATCCTGGGCCTCATCGGCCCCAACGGCGCCGGCAAGACCACGCTCTTCAACTGCATCACCGGCTTCTACCCCCCCTCGCGCGGCGAGGTGCTGTTCCAGGGCCACCGCGTGAACGGCCTCACCCCCGACCGCGTCTGCAAGCTGGGGATGGCGCGGACGTGGCAGAAGGTGCGGCCGCTCGCGAAGATGACGGTGCTCGACAACGTGATGGTCGGCGCGCTGGCGCGGACGAACCGCCTCCCGGCGGCGGCCGACATGGCGATGCGCCAGCTCCGCTACGTCCACCTCGACCACAAGGCGGCCGCCCTGGCCGGCGGGCTCCCCATCGGCGAGCGGAAGAGGCTGGAGGTGGCGCGCGTGCTCGCCACCCAGCCGCGGCTGCTCCTGCTCGACGAGGTGATGGGCGGGCTGAACCCGGCGGAGAGCGAGGAGATCATCCAGCTCATCCTGGAGCAGAAGAAGCGCGGCATCACGCAGATGGTGATCGAGCACGACATGAAGGCGATCATGCGCATCAGCGACCGCATCGTGGTGCTCAACTCGGGCGAGAAGCTGGCCGAGGGCCTGCCGCGGGAGATCGTCGCCAACAAGGACGTGGTCTCCGCGTACCTGGGGGAAGCCCTTGAGTAGCCTCCTGGAGATCCGCAAGCTGTCCTTCAGCTACGGCGACCTGCGCGTCCTGTGGGACGTCGACCTCGACGTGCGCGAGGGCGAGATCGTGACCGTGGTGGGCTCGAACGGCGCCGGCAAGTCCACCACCCTGAAGAACGTGTCGCGCCTGGTCCGGCCAGGCTCCGGGACCGTCACGTTCCTGGGCCAGGACCTGCGCCGGCTGGAGCCGCACGACGTGGTGAACCTGGGGGTGGTCCAGGTCCCGGAGGGCCGCCGCATCTTCCCGGAGATGACCGTCCTCGAGAACCTGCGGATGGGCTCCTACCTCCCGGCCACCCGCAAGGACCGCGCCCGCAACGTCGAGCGCGCGTTCCACCTCTTCCCACGGCTGGAGGAGCGGCAGGGGCAGCTCGGCGGCACCATGTCGGGCGGCGAGCAGCAGATGCTCGCCATCGCGCGCGGGCTGATGGCGAACCCCAGGCTCCTGCTCCTCGACGAGCCGTCGCTGGGCCTCTCTCCGCTCTTCGTCAAGAACATCTTCGACATCGTGGCGGAGATCAACCGCCAGGGGACGAGCATCCTCCTGGTCGAGCAGAACGTGTTCCAGTCGCTCCGCATCGCGCACCGGGCCTACGTGCTCGAGACCGGTCGCGTGGTACTCACGGGCTCCGGACAGGAGCTCCTCGGAAACGAGCACGTCAAGAAGGCCTACCTGGGGATCTGAGCCATGCCGAACTCGAAGACCAAGGTCGCGGACTGGATGACGCCCAACCCGATCACGATCGACGCGGGCGCCACCATCGTCGAGGCCATCCACCTCCTCAAGGAGAAGAACGTCCGGCGGCTGCCGGTCATGCGGAACGGCAAGCTGGTCGGCATCGTGACCGAGCGCATGCTGCTCAGCTTCTCGCCCGGCAAGTCGAGCTCGCTCGACACCTGGGAGCTGCACTACCTGCTCGCCCGCACGCCGGTGACGGAGGCGATGAACCCCAAGCCGCACACCGTCACCCCCGACACGGACCTCTCCGACGCCGCCGCGCTGATCCGCGACCGCAAGCTGAACGGGGTGACCGTGGTGAACGGGGCCGGCGACCTGGTGGGCATCCTCACCACGACGAACGCCCTCGAGGCGCTCATCTGGTTCGCCAAGAACGCGGAGGTGGCGCGGGCGGCGCGGACCTGATCCCGCTCAGTCCAGGAGCAGGATCCCCGCCACGACCACCCCGAAGGCGACCACCAGGGCGCGGAGGAGCCGCGCCGGGAGCCGCTGCGCGAGCCGCGCCCCGGCCAGCCCCCCCGCGATGGAGGTCACCATCATGAACCCGGCCTCGGGCAGCCGCACGGCCCCGACGACCAGGAAGTAGACGGCGGCGATCCCGTTGATGAGCGTGGCGAAGAGCACCTTGAGCCCGTTCGCCGTCTGCAGCCCGTGGGGGATGAAGATGGCCATGGCCGCCAGCATCAGGATCCCGATCCCCGCGCCGAAGTAGCCGCCGTAGACCGCGATCAGGAACTGGGCCAGGACGAGCGGGACGGGGACGGCTCCGGAGCGCCCCGAGCCCGTGCGATCGGCCACCCAGCGCGCCACCGGTCCCTGGACCACGAGGAGCGCGCAGGCGAAGAGGATCAGCCAGGGGACGATCCCGCGGAAGACGCGCTCGGAGGTGTGCAGCAGGAGCCACGAACCGGCGACGCCGCCCAGCAGCGAAGGCCAGGCCAGCACCCAGGCCCGGCGCCGTTCCTGCGCGATGACGCGCCGGTAGGCGAAGACGGCCGACGCGGAGCCTGGCCAGACTGCGGCGGTGTTGGTGGCGTTGGCGAAGACGGCGCCCATGCCGGTGTGGAGGAGGGCGGGGAAGGAGAGCAGCGAACCGCCGCCGGCGATGGCATTGACGACGCCGGCGCCGAAGCCGGCCGCCCCGAGGACGACCCAGGTGAGCACGCGCGGAACAATCTAGCGCAGGACGCGCCCCGAGACCGTAGTCTCGGAGGCCACGGAGGACGATTCCAATGAAGACCACGGCCGACCGCGGCGAGGTGATCCACTTCGCGGGCTCCCGCCACCTCTCGCCCGCCCTCGACGCCCAGGGTGCGCCCGCGTTCTCGAGCGAGCCCGCCGACCGGCTGGCGCGGTGCGGATGGGCGTCCTTCTTCCGCGCGCTCGGGGAGCGCCGGCTGGCGGTCGCCTTCGACCCCGCGGACGCCACCCCGGTCAGCTTCGTGTCGGCTGCGCAGGGCGCGGACGGCGCTGCCTCGCGCGGTGGCCTGGCGCAGGCCACGGCGCACGCGTGCCGCTTCTGGAAGGCCTTCCGCGGAGCCTGAGCGGGCTCCTAAACGAGGGTTCGTGATTCGCGATCACTTCGTGCTCGCGAACCCGGCCCTCGTTTAGCCCCTTCACCACGGGGCGTGCCGCCCCGCCCCATCGGCGGAGCCGCTGGGGCCCCACCCCGGCTCGCCGGGTCCCTTGGCGCCTCGCTCCGCGAGGCGCTTCCCGGCGGGCTCGCTCCGCTCGCCTGTTTCCGAATCATGATCGCTCGTTTAGCGCCGCTTGCGGCCGGGGCGCGCCACCCGGCCGCCCTCGCCCGCCCTCCTCGCGCCCGCCGGCCCGGCGCGACCGCCGGGCCGCCGCCTCTCCCGAGCGCCGCCCTCCTCGACCAGCGCGAGGTCGATCTGCCGCCGCGCGGGGCTCGCAGCGGCCACCTGCACCTCCACGGTGTCCCCCACCCGGAACGAGCGGCCGGTGCCCCGCTGGACGAGCGCGTGCAGCTCCGGGTCGAGCGCCCAGCCCTCCCCCAGCGCGTCGATCGGCACCAGCCCCTCGACGAACCAGGGCTCGATCTCCACGAAGAGGCCGAACTCCACCACGCTCGCCACCACCCCCGCGAAGCGCCGCCCCACCTTGTCCTGCATGAAGAGCGCCGCGTAGAAGGCGGCGATCTCGCGCTCCGCCTGCATGGCGGCCCGCTCCCGCTCGGAGCAGAGGACCGCCACCTCCTCCAGCTCGTGCGCCGGCCGGGCGCGCCGCTCCGCCCAGTGCTCCTTCAGGAGCCGGTGCACCATGAGGTCCGGGTAGCGGCGGATGGGCGAGGTGAAGTGGAGGTAGTGCTCCGCCGCGAGCCCGTAGTGGCCGATGTTCTCGGCGCTGTAGACGGCCTGCATCATGGCCCGGAGGAGGAGCTGGTTGAGGGCGCGCTGGTGCGCGTGGCCCTCGATGGCGTGGAGCAGGGCGTTGAGCTGCTTCGGCCCCAGCGGCCCCTCCGGCACCTGGAAGCCGTGCGTCCGCGCCAGCTTGCGGAAGGCGTCGATCTTCTCCTCGTCGGGGAGCCCGTGCACCCGGTAGATGGTGGCCAGGTCGCGCCGCTCGAAGGTGCGCGCCACCGCCTCGTTGGCGGCCAGCATCAGCTCCTCCACGATGCGGTGGGCGCGGTTCCGCGGACGGCGCTCGATGGAGGCGACGGCGCCGTCCCGGTCCACGACGATCTTCGACTCCGGGATGTCGAAGTCGATGGCGCCGCGGCGCGCGCGCATGGCGGTGAGCCGGCCCTGCAGCTCAGCCATCAGCTCGAAGCGCGGCCGGAGCGGCTCACGCCCCGGGATGCGCTCGCCGTCGAGGAGGCGCGCCACCTCGGCGTAGGTGCAGCGCGCGTGGCTGCGCATCACGCCCTCGTACAGCTCCGCCGAGATGGGCTCGCCCCGGTCGTCGACGAGCAGGTCGGCCACCAGGCAGAGGCGATCGACGCCCGGGTTGAGCGAGCAGATGCCGTTCGACAGCCGCTCGGGGAGCATGGGCAGCACCTGCGCCGGGAAGTAGACGCTGGTGCCGCGCCGCAGCGCCTCGGCGTCCAGCGGCGAGCCGGGCTGGACGTAGTGCGCCACGTCGGCGATGGCGACGACGGCACGGTAGCAGGCGCGCCCCCGCCCCTCCACGCGCTCGACGTGGACGGCGTCGTCGAAGTCGCGGGCGTCCTCCCCGTCGATGGTGACGAGCGGCAGCGCCGTCAGGTCGCGCCGGCCGCGGCGGTCCTGCGGCCGGACGCGATCGGGCACCTGGTCGGCCTCGGCGCGCACCTCCTCGGGGAAGAGGTCGGAGAACCCCTTCGCGTAGGCGACCTTCAGCACCTCGACCCGCGGGTCGCCCGGGCGGCCGATCCGCTCCACGACCTCCCCGGCGAGCGGGCCCCGCCCCGGCGCGAGCGCGACCTTCACCACCTCGCCGTCCCGGGCCAGATCCGAGGCCGGGACCGCCACCTGCCCCTCAAGCCCGGCGTCGGACGGGAGGACGAAGCTCGACCGCCCGCGGTCGTGGTAGGTGCCGATGAGCCAGCGGCGCCGGCGCTGCACCACCTCGATCATCCGCCCCATGGTGCGGCCGCGCGGGGCCGGGACGATCTCGATCCGCACCAGATCGCCGTCGAGCGCCTTGCCTGCCTCCTGCGGTGGGAGGAAGACGTCGTCCCCCCGCCGATCGACGCGCGCCACGAAGCCGTAGCCGTCCCGGTGGCGCGTGAGGGTCCCGACCACGCCGCGGCGGGTCGGCCCGCGCGCCGCGCCGGGGGCGGCGCG
>JAJYHA010000493.1 GCA_021784995.1 Myxococcales bacterium | reverse complement strand
CCGGGCGCGCCGCGACGAACCCCGCCGAGACGATCTGCATGTAGCGCGCGAGCACGATCAGGTCGACGCCCCCCAGCAGCGCGGCCATCTCGCGCTCGGCCAGCGCGCGGCGCCCGGGGTCGTTCGGCACCACGTGGAAGGGCAGGCCGAACCCGGCCACCGCCCCCTCGAGATCGGGATGGTTCGAGATCACCATCCGCAGGTCGGCCGCCAGGTCGCCGCGGCGCCAGGCCCACAGGAGCTCCAGGAGTGCGTGGTCGTGGCGCGAGACGAGCACGGCCACCGACTTCCTCGCGCGGGCGGGCGCCAGCTTCCAGCGCATGGCGTGGGGGCGCGCGATCTCCTGCTCGAAGGCGGCGCGCAGGGCGTCGAGCGGGAGGTCGAGACCGCCGGTCTGCAGCTCGAGGCGCATGAAGTAGACGCCCGGGTCCTCCTCGGTCGAGTGCTGGTCGAGGTCGGTGATGTTGGCGCCGTGCTCGAAGAGGAAGGTCGAGATGGCGGCGACGATCCCAGGCCGGTCCGGGCACTGGATGAGCAGGACGGCGGCGTCGTGGTCGATCACGGGCGCGAACCTACCGCATCGCTCCCCACCGGGTGAGGCGCTTCGTCGCGTGTTGACCCGCGTCAACACCTGCCGCGCGCGCCTGCTCCACGCTCGCGGTCGCAGTCGGATCGTGGCGGGGGTCGATGACCGACGCCGATGCCAGCCTGGAGCAGGACGGAGAGGCCGCGGGGGAGGCCGGCCGCGCCGCGCCCACGCCGCGCCCGTCGCCGGCGGCCCGGCCCGCCCTGCTCCCGCCGCTCGACCACGTCATCCCCTGGCGCCACCGCATCGACACCGTCTTCCTGGGGATCACCGTCGCGCTCGCCGTGGCGGGCATCGCCATGTTCGCCCTGGGCGAGAGCCGCATGCAGGAGCAGTTCTTCGAGACCCAGGTCGCCGGGGCGGCCCTCTTCAACTCCACCGTCGAGCGCGCCACCGCGCGCGCCATGCTCGAGGACCGGCGCGCCGACGTGTACGAGACCATGCGCGAGATCGGCCTGCAGGAGGGCGTGGAGCGGGTGCGCCTCGTGGCGAAGGACGGGCGCGTCGTCTTCTCGACCGCGGAGGGGGAGGCGGGCACGATCCTGGACAAGAAGGCGCACTCCTGCCGCCCCTGCCACGAGAACGGGTCGCCCGCGTCGCACGCCCCGCTCCGGGCGCGCACGCGCGTGTTCGAGCGCAGCGGGCACCGGGTGCTGGGCCTGGTGACGCCCATCCGCAACGAGCGGCGCTGCTACACCGCGGAGTGCCACCAGCACCGGCCGTCCGGGGACGTGCTGGGCGTGCTCGACGTGAACCTCTCGCTGGCGTCCGCGGACGCGCGCATCGCGAACTTCCGCCGCGGCAGCGTGCTGCTGACGGCCGTCGGCGTGGTGGCCGTGGCCGGCTTCTTCCTGGCCTTCGCGCGCCGGAACATCGTCCGGCCCGTGCAGGCCCTGGTCGACGCGACGCAGCGGGTGGCGGGCGACCAGCTCGACACGGAGATCCGGGTCCGGTCCAAGGGGGAGCTGGGACTGCTGGCCGCCTCCTTCAACGACATGACGCGCGCGCTGCGGCGCACCGAGGGGGAGCTGCGCGACCTGATGGCGGACCTCGAGCGGCAGGTCGACGAGCGCACGGCGGACCTGAAGCGCGCGCAGCACGCGCTGGTCCTGTCGGAGAAGCTCTCGTCGCTCGGGCGGCTCTCCGCCTCCATCGCGCACGAGATCAACAACCCGCTGGCCGGGATCCTCACCTTCGCCAAGCTCTGCATCCGCAAGCTCCAGGCGGGCGCCCCCGACGAACCCGCCCGCGCCGGCCTGGTCCGGGACCTGGCCCTGGTGCAGCGGGAGACGGAGCGGTGCAGCGCCATCGTGCGGAACCTCCTCGACTTCGCGCGCGACCGGCCGCTGGCGCTCCGCGAGACGAGCGTGAACGCCGTGGTGGAGGAGGCGCTGCAGCTCGTCGGGCACCAGCTCGCCATCCAGGGGCTGACCCTGGAACGGCGCGCCGGGGCCGTGCGGCCGGTGATGGCCGACTTCGGCCAGCTGCGGCAGGCGGCGGTGAACGTGATCCTGAACGCGGTGGAGGCCATGGGCAGCGCCGGGACGCTGACCGTGGCGACGCGGGTGGGCGCGGAGGGCGGGGTCGAGATCGCGATCTCCGACACCGGGCCGGGCATCGCGCGCGACGACCTGGCGCACGTGTTCGAGCCCTTCTTCACCACCAAGGAGAAGGGCACGGGGCTCGGGCTCTCCGTGGTCTACGGCATCGTCCAGCGGCACCACGGGAGCATCGAGGTCGAGAGCGCTCCCGGGCGCGGGGCCACCTTCACGATCACGCTGCCGTGCGCATCCCCCGGGCCCGGGCCCGCGGAGGCGAGGACATGATCGACGGAGACCGGCACGAGATCCGGGCCCTGGTGGTGGACGACGAGGAGATCGTCCGCGAGTCCCTGGTGCGGTGGCTGCGGCAGGATGGCTACGACGCGGCGGCGGTCGGCGACGGGAAGGCCGCCCTGGAGGCGCTGCGGCCCGAGCGCTGGGCGGTGGTGCTGCTCGACCTCAAGATGCCCGGGATGGACGGCCTCCAGGTGCTGGAGGAGGCGCGGCGGATCCGGCCCGAGGCGGTCTACGTCCTCATGACCGCCTACGCCACGGTGGACTCCGCCGTGGCGGCCATGAAGCTCGGGGCGTACGACTACCTGCTGAAGCCGTTCGACCCGGAGGAGCTCTCGCTCCTGGTGCAGCGGATCGTGTCGCAGCAGGCCCTGGTGCAGGAGAACGAGGCGCTCCGCCGCGCCCTCAAGCGGGAGTACGGCTTCCACGACATGATCTCGAAGAGCGCCGCCATGCAGCGCGTCTTCGACCTGGCGCGGGTGGCCGGGCGCTCCGCCTCGACCATCCTCCTCCTGGGCGAGAGCGGGAGCGGCAAGGAGGTGCTCGCGCGCGCCATCCACGCCGAGAGCCCGCGCGCCTCCCGGCCCTTCGTCGCGGTCTCCTGCGCCGCCCTGACGGAGACGCTCCTCGAGTCGGAGCTGTTCGGCCACGAGCGGGGGGCGTTCACGGGCGCGGTGTCGCGCCGCAAGGGCAAGTTCGAGCTGGCGCAGGGCGGCACGCTGTTCCTGGACGAGATCGGCGACGTCTCGCCCAAGCTCCAGCTCGACCTGCTGCGCGTCCTCGAGGATCGGCGCTTCCAGCGCGTCGGCGGCTCCGACACGATCGAGGCCGACGTGCGGGTGGTCGCGGCCACCAACCGCGACCTGGCCCGCGCCGCGGCCGGGGGATCGTTCCGGGAGGACCTCTTCTACCGGCTGAACGTCATCCCCATCACGCTCCCGCCGCTCCGGGAGCGGCCCGAGGACATCCCGCTCCTCGTGCAGCACTTCCTCGAGCGCCTCTCGAAGGAGATGCAGCGGCGCCTCGACGGGGTCTCCCCGGACGGGATGGCGGCGCTGGTGGCGCACCCGTGGCCGGGGAACGTCCGCGAGCTTCGCAACGTGCTCGAGCGGGGGGCGGTCGTCGCGCGCGGCCCCGTGGTGCAGGCCGAGGATCTGGGCCTGGCCCGGCCGGCGGCGGCCGGCGCCCCGGGCGGGAGCGCCGAGCCGGCCACGCTCGAGGACGTGGAGCGTCGCCACGTCGCGGACGTGCTGGCGTGGGCCGGGGGCAACGTCACCCACGCGGCGCGAGCGCTGGGGATCGACCGGATGACGCTCTACAACAAGATCAAGCGCTACGGCCTGCGCCGGGGCGACGAGGCCGACGGCACCTCCGGGCGCAGGTAGGTCCGGTCCGGGGCGCGAGGCCGACGCGCGCTCCCGGGGATGCCGATTCTCTCGACGGTGTCGAGGGATCCACCGGCGGCCTCTCCGGCGCCGAACCCCGCGTGACGACGGGCGGAGCCGACGCCGGGGCAGATCGCCGCGTCGCGTCTCGCGACGGTCCTCCGCTCCGTGCCGCGGGCGTCGGATCCCGCGACGCCGCCGCCAGCAGCCCTGTTGTCGCGGACCTGCGCCGGCTCCCATGACACCCGGCGCCCCTGGCCCGTTCCTTGGAAGGGAATCGGGTCGGAGGCGCGCCATGAGCTGCCCCTATCTCACCGAGGTCACGATGTGCTTCTGCGCCGGCTTCCCCGTGAGGAAGCTGGTCCCCAGCCGGCGCGTCGTGACGGACAGCCGGTGCGAGGGAGAGGGCTTCGGCGCGTGCCCCGTGTTCCGCGAGCTGGCGGCGCGCCGGACCGACGCGCCGCGCCGGCCGCCGCTCGAGTCCCACCCAGGCGCAACCCAGGAAGGAGGGGAGCCATGATCGTCGCGTTCCCGCTGGCAGTGCTCGGCGCAGCGTTCCTGTCGTTCCTCACCACCGCCGCTGCGTAGCGCGGCCCGACCGCAGCCCAGGAGTCGACCATGAAGCTGAGCCGCAGGGCCTTCCTCCGCGTCGCGGGCGTGACCGGCACGACCGCCCTCGGCCTCGGCGCGAGCCGCGCCCGCGCCGTCACCCAGGCGGACGCCGCGGGCGAGGACGAGTGCGCCATGCTCGTCGACACCACCCTGTGCGTGGGCTGCCGCGCCTGCGAGGCGGCGTGCGCCGAGGCGAACGGCCTCCCGCCGCCGCCCGACGAGGCGTCGGCGCTCGCGACCCGCCGGGACACCGGGCCCGAGGCGTTCACCGTCGTGAACGGGTTCGGGCCGATCGGGAGGGACGGGGAGCAGCGGTTCGCCAAGCGCCAGTGCCTGCACTGCGTCGCGCCCGCGTGCGCGTCGGCGTGCCCGGTCCGCGCCCTGGACAAGACGCCCGAGGGGCCGGTGGTCTACCGGGGCGATCGGTGCATGGGCTGCCGGTACTGCATGGTCGCGTGCCCCTTCGAGATCCCCAAGTACCAGTACGACCGGGCGGTGCCGCTGGTGCGAAAGTGCACCTTCTGCGCGCGCCGCCAGGCCGAGGGGAAGCGGCCCGCCTGCGCCGAGGTGTGCCCCACCGGCGCGCTCGCGTTCGGCAAGCGCGGCGCGCTGCTCGAGCTGGCCCGGTTCCGCATCTATCGCCAGCCGGACCGCTATCACCACCACGTCTACGGCGAGCACGAGGCCGGCGGGACCGACTGGCTCTACATCACGGACGTCCCGTTCGAGAAGCTCGCCATGCGGCGCGTGCGCGACGAGCCCTACCCGGACCGGGTCCAGGGCGCCCTGAGCGCGCCGCCCTTCGTCATGACGCTGTGGCCGCCGCTGCTCATGGGCCTCTACGTCATCTCGAAGCGCCGCGGCGGCGACGGGCGTGGGGAGGGCGAGGCGGAGCGCGGAGCGGGCGTCCGGGGCGGCGATCGTCCCGGCGGGACCGGACACGAGAGGACGGATGGCCATGAGTGACGCGACGGCGGTGGGCGCCGGCGCCCAGCCCGGAGGGTGGGCCTGGTTCAACGAGAAGATCCTGCTCGGGATGGGGATCCGCGGGTACGTGCGCTCCCTGGCGACGCCCGGCACGATCGCCTGCGCGCTCGTCCTCTCGGTCGGGCTGCCGGTGATGGCCTACCGGTTCGCCTTCGGCCTGGGCGCCGTCACGAACCTGAGCCAGACCCAGCCCTGGGGCATCTGGATCGGGTTCGACATGATGACCGGGATCGTGCTCGCAGCGGGCGGCTTCACGCTCGGCGCCGCGGTCCACCTGCTCGGGATGCACGAGTACCACCCGATCGTGCGGCCGGCCATCCTCACCGCCTTCCTCGGCTACCTGATGGCGGTCTTCGGGCTGGTGGCCGACCTGGGCAAGCCCTGGAACATGGTGATGGCGCTGGTGCACCACGGGAGCGCCTCGGCGCTGTTCGAGGTCGCCTGGTGCGTCATGTGCTACACGACCGTGCTCGCGCTCGAGTTCATGCTGCCCTTCTTCGAGTGGCTGGGCTGGCGCCGCGCCCACGAGATCCTGATGAAGGCGATGCTCGGGCTGACGGTGCTCTCGGTCGTCTTCTCGACCATGCACCAGTCGGCGCTGGGCTCGCTCTTCCTCATCGCGCCCGCCAAGCTCCACCCGCTCTGGTACTCCCCCTACATCTTCATCTTCTTCTTCGTCTCCGCGATCTGCGCCGGGATCTCGATGGTGGTGGTGGAGGGGACGCTCTCGCACCGGATCTTCCGCCACCGCATCACGGGGAGGCACGTCGACATGGACCGGCTGCAGGTCGGCCTGGGCAAGGCGGGGGCGGTGCTCCTCTTCGCCTACTTCTTCCTGAAGCTGCAGGGCGTGGCCGAGGGCGGGCACTGGGACCTGCTCGTCACGGGCTGGGGCGCCTGGTTCCTCCTCGAGATCGTCGGGTTCGTGCTGGTCCCGGCCTTCCTCTACGGGTACGGGGCGCGCCACGGGGACGTGCGCTTCGTCCGCGCGGGCGCCGTGGTGGCGGTGCTGGGGATCGTCCTGAACCGGCTCAACGTCTCGGTCATCGCCTACAACTGGAACGCGGCGGTCCGGTACGTCCCGCGGTGGACCGAGGTCGTGGTCTCGGTCACGCTCGTCACGCTGGGCGTCGTCCTGTTCCGGTGGATCGCGAACCGCATGCCCATCCTCTCCGAGGACCCGCGGTTCGGCGGCGAGTTCTAGGGGGACGCCATGCACGGGAACGAGTTCCTGAGCCTGTACGCCGCGAAGATCGTCGAGTACCTGCTCGCCGTCCTCTACCTGGTGCTCTTCGTCGGGTTCTGGCGGTGGGTGCAGGGAGAGCCGGCGCCGGGCACCGCCCGCGCGGCGCCGCGCGGGGAGGGGAGGACGTCATGAGGAGCGCGACGGTGCGCGCAGGGCTGGGGCTCGCGCTCGCGGGGGTGCTGGTCGCGGCGGGGAGCGCCGGCGCGGCCGGGCGGCTGGCCCGGCTGCCGGGCGACCACGTCTTCCCGCAGGGGGAGGGGAGCCCCGGGCCCGTGACCTTCCGCCACGCCTCCCACGTGGAGGAGGGGAGGCCGGACTGCCTCGCCTGCCACCCGCGGCGGTTCCGGATCCTCGAGCGCGGCCGGCTGGCGACGGGCGATCCCATCCGCCACCGGCAGATGGAGGCCGGAGACGGCTGCGGGTCCTGCCACGGGAAGGGCGCCTTCGGGTTCGAGTCCTGCGAGGCCTGTCACCGGACGTGAGGGAGCCATGAGCGCCATCCTCGGCGTGCTGTGGGGCGTGACCACCTTCCTGGGCGGGCTGGTGGTGCGCCTCGGGCTCCTGGTGCTGGCGGTGGCGGCGCTCCTGCTCCCCGTCGCGGTGGTGCTCGGCACGGAGAT
>JAJYHA010000458.1 GCA_021784995.1 Myxococcales bacterium | reverse complement strand
CACCAGCGCCAGTCCGCCCGAGGTGTTGGGGACGGTCAGGGTGCCGGTCGCCGGCGCGTCGCTCGCGAAGAAGGCGAGCTGGTTGGCGATCTGGTTCGGATCGGTCACCGGCGTGGAGGGGTTGTCATTGTAGATGATGCGCCCGCTGGCGTCGGTCACCTCGAGCGGGACCGCGCTGTTGTCGAGCCGCTGCGCCGAGCCGCCGGCCGGCTGGTAGTCGATGGTGTCGGGCGCGTGCACCGCCTGCTCGACGATCGTGACGCTGGCGGTATTCGCCGGCACCTGGAAGGAGATGGCGCTCCCCACCTTCACGGTGGCGAAGTGCTGCACCCAGCTGGAAGGGGCCGCGCTCGTCCCGATGGGATTCTGGCAGGCGCTCCCGGGGGCCGCGGGCGTACCGGAGCCGCCGCAGCCCGCCAGCAGCGCGGGCGTGGCGAGGAGGAGCAGCGAGAGCAGGCGGTGGCGCATCGGAGGCTGGATTTACGATGGAAGGGGGGCCGCGTCCACGTTCATCACGACGCGCGGGCGGCGGGGCCGGCGCGGAGTGGGTGGATTCCGCACCCGACGGGGCCCCGCGTCCTCCCGGCTCGCCCTCTCACGGGAAGAGGGCCCGCACGACCAGCACGGAGGCGGCGAAGCCGGCCAGGTCGGCGACCAGCCCGGCGGCGATGGCGTGGCGGTACCGGGTGATGCCCACGGCGCCCATGTAGACGGCCAGGACGTAGAAGGTCGTCTCGGTCGAGCCGGCCATGACGGAGACGAGGCGCCCGGCGTACGACTCGGGTCCCTCGGTCCGCAGGACGTCCGCCACCACGCCCAGCGCCGCGCTGCCCGAGAGCGGGCGCACGAGGAACATCGGGACCACCGAGGGCGGAACGCCGAGCCGGGCCGTCACCGGGGCGAGGAGGTGCGCGAGGGCGTCCATGGCGCCGGAGCTCTTCAGCATCCCGAGCGCGACCACGATCGCGACCAGCGGCGGGATGATGCGCACGGCGGTGTCGAAGCCCTGCCGCGCTCCCTCGAGGAAGACCGGGTACACCTTGACGCCCCGCAGGAGCGCCACCAGCGGGACGAGCGCGAGGGCGGCGGGCACCGCCCAGAGGGAGATCGCGTCGAGCGCGGCGCGGAGCACCTACCGACCTCCGGGGGTGGCGGAGCGGGCCGCGGATCCGGAGCCCAGACGGCGGAGCAGCCGGGCGGAGAGCACCGCCGCCGTGGCGGCGCAGGCGGTGGCGAGGAGCGTCGCGCCCACGATGTCGGCCGGGTTCCTGGCGCCCGACGCGGCCCGGAGCGCGATGACGGTGGCCGGGACGAGCTGGATGGAGGCGGTGTTCAGGGCGCAGAAGAGCACCTGGGCGTCGCTGGCGGAGCCCGGGTGAGGGTTCAGGTCCTCCAGGCGTCGCATGGCCTCGATCCCGAAGGGCGTCGCGGCGTTGCCGAGCCCCAGGAGGTTCGCGGCGACGTTCATGACCATCGCGCCCATGGCCGGGTGAGCGGGCGGGACCTCCGGGAAGAGGCGCCGCAGGATGGGACGGGCGCCGCGCGCCAGCAGGGCGACGATCCCCGCCTCCTCCGCCACGCGCATGAGCCCCAGCCAGAGCGTGAGGACGCCCACGAGGCCGATGGCGAGCAGCACGGCCGACTGGGCCGAGGAGGTGATCGCGCCGGTGAGGGCGCCCATCCTGCCCTGGACCGCGGCCGCGACGACCGAGACCGCCACGAGCACGAACCAGATGACGCCCATGCGACGATTCTCGACGCCGTGATGTCCCGACGCGAAATATTTGTTAGACGACGGTGATGACGGCACGAGGAGCGAAGGGACCGTCCCGCGCCGCGCACGCGCCGGTACGGGGCGTCCTCGTCCTGGTCCTCCTCCTGGGGGGGAGGGGCGCCTTCTCGCAGGAGGGCGCCGCCGCGGCGCCCCAGGGCGGTCCAGGCGGCCGGCAGCGCGTCGGGCCGACCATCCTGGACGTACACCGGCCCGCCACGCCGGAGTGGTTCGGCGTCTACCTCATGGGGAAGAAGGCCGGATACTCGAGGTCCTGGGTCGGTTTCGAGATGAGGGAGGGCAGGCGGGTCATCGTGGCGCGGACCGAGTCGACGATCTCCGCCACCGTCGGGACGAAGACCGTTCAGCGGTCGCAGGCCGACGAGAAGGTCTACGAGGCGCGGCCGGGCGGGCGCCTCCTGGCCTTCTCCAGCCGGCGTCGCGGCGACGGCGGCGACCGGAGCGTCGAGGGGACCTGCGACGAGCAGGCCTGCACCGCCCTCCTCTCCGCGGACGGCCAGCGCGAGTCGCGGCGCCTGCCGCCGGTCCACGAGACCGCGGAGCAGGCCGACGCCGCGCGGCTGGCCGTGGCGCGGAGGAGCACCGTCCCGGGGGAGCAGCTCGACCTGGAGGGGCTCCGGGTCAAGAAGGTCGAGGACCGGTACGTCGGAGCCACGCGGAGGGCGGCGGGAGGGGTGGAGGCGGAGGTGTTCCTGGTCGACGAGATGGAGGTCGGAGATCGCGCCGCGACCCGCATGACCGTCGCGTCGGACGGCCGCATCGTCGAGCTGCGGCTCGGGGAGTCGGTGGTCGCCAAGGCCGAGCCGGAGGAGACGGCGAAGCGGCTGGACAAGGTCGATCTCTTCGGAATGACGCGCGTCAAGGTGCCCGGCCCCATCGACCGTGCCGTGCCGGGCGAGGTCGTCTTCCGGCTCCGCGGCGTCCCGAGGCAGTTCCAGGTCTCCGACCCGCGCCAGGCGTGGACCCCGGAGCCCGACGACTCCGTCCGCCTGACCGTGGTCGCGCGCGCGCCGGCCGCGGCCGATCCGGCCCACGACGCGCGGCGCATGCGGGCGCTGCCGGGCGACGAGGCGGAGCTCCTGCACCCGACGCCCGAGATCGACTCCGACAACCCCGCGATCCAGAAGCTGGCGCGCGAGGTGGTCGGCGCCAGCCCCGGGGTGTACGCGGGGAGCGTCAAGATCGTGCACTACGTGTACGGGCGCCTCGAGAAGGCGTACGGGGTCTCGCGCGACCGCGCGTCGGAGGTGCTGCAGCTCGGCCAAGGCGACTGCACGGAGCACGCCCTGCTCTTCACGGCCCTGGCGCGCGCGGCGGGAATCCCGGCCCGGCAGGTGCATGGCCTCGTCTACGCACGCTACGAGGATGGCGTGCCCGCGCTCTACTGGCACGCGTGGGTCGAGGTGAAGAGCGGAGAGGAGTGGATCGCGCTCGATCCCACCTTCGACCAGGTGGTGGCCGACCCCACGCACATCGTCCTCGGCCGGGGGACGCAGGTGGACACGGTGGGCCTGCTGGGCGCGCTGCAGGTGCTCCGGGCCGACCGCGCGCCGTCGGCTGCCGCGCCGACCGCGCGCGGCGGTTGACGGTTCGGGGTCGAGAGGGTGTGATGGCGCCTCCGCGGAGGCTCCATGACCGGTCTCGATCACGTCGCCATCCTCGTCTCCGACCTGGACGCGGCCATCCACCTCTACCGCGACGTCTACGGGCTCCCCCTCTCCGAGGTCGAGGAGGTGGCGACCGAGCAGGTGCGCGTCGCCATCTTCGGGCACGGCGCGGGGAGGATCGAGCTCGTCGCGCCTGCGGGACCGGACAGCCCGATGGCCAGGACCCTCGAGCGGCGCGGGGAGGGCCTCCACCACGTCTGCCTCGAGGTGCCGGACATCGTGAAGGCGATGGCGGCCCTGAAGGCTTCGGGGGCCCCCCTGCTCGACGAGGCGCCGCGCGCGGGTGCCGGAGGCGCCAGGGTGGCGTTCGTCCATCCCAAGGGAAGTCGAGGAGTCCTGGTCGAGCTGCGACAAGGCCCCCCATCCGACAAGCCTTGACCCGCCCGAGCGGGGCGTGCTTAAAGAGCCGAATTTCCAGCAGACGAGCGCCCGCCCGGCGCTTCGATCAGGGGTCGCTGTGTACCGGCTGTTCGCGCCGCTCCTCGCGGCGTCTGTGCTGATCCCATACGGCGCTGCGGCGCAGCAGGGACCGGCCCAGCCGGGAGCCGCGACGGGCGGGAGCGCCGCGGCTCCGGCGACCTCCGGTGCCCTGTCGAGCACGGTCGCCCCGCCCGCGCCGGAGCTCGCCCCTGCCTCCTCGGGCCTCGGGAGCGCCGACGTGGATCCGGCGGTCCGCGAGGCGGTCCGGCGCGCCGTCGAGAAGGCCAAGGAGGAGATGCGCGAGGAGATGCGGGCCGAGGTCCAGGCGGTCCAGTCCACGCGCGAGTTCGCCGAGGCCTCCGCCTCCACCGACCGGACGAAGCTCGACTTCCTGCAGCTCAACGGCTACCTGCGCGTCCGGGGCGACCTCTTCGACAACCTCGACCTGCGGCGCCCAGCCGATCCGTCCGGCTATTACCTCTTCCCGCGTCCGCTGCTCGATCCCCAGTCGCGGGGGACCTTGACGAGCGCCAACATGCGCTTCCGGGTAGAGCCGACCCTGAACGTCTCCGAGCAGGTTCGGGTGCTGGCGCAGGTCGACATGCTGGACGACGTCGTGCTGGGCTCCACGCCGCAGGGGCTGTACGGCGCTGGCGGCGTGCAGTTCCCGGTCGGCACCTGGACGCAGATGCCGCCCGCGGCCGGCCTGAACTCGGACCGCAACTCGATCGTGATGAAGCGCGCCTGGGCCGAGGTCCAGACGCCCGTCGGCCTGCTGTCGTTCGGCCGGATGGCGTCCTCGTGGGGGCTCGGGATCCTCTCGAACGCCGGCTCCGGGATCGACGACGACTACGGCGACACCGTCGACCGGATCCAGTTCGCCGTGACCCCGCTCGCCACCCCCATCGGCTCGATCGTGATCACGCCCATGTACGAGTTCATCGCGACGGGCGTGACGTCGATCGACATGCGGGGCAACTATCCGTATTACCCGGGGCTCGGCCAGCCGTTCGATCGCGACCAGGGCGACGACGCCCGGGGGATCGGCGTCCAGATCCTGCGCTCCGACACCGCCGAGGAGATCAAGCGCAAGGTGGAGCGGGGGGACGCCAGCCTCTCCTTCGGCGCCTGGTACATGTACAAGTCGCAGACCTACGCCTGGCCCCAGACGGCCCTGTCGGGCGTGGTCCCGAGCTCGGTGTCGAGCGACGCCGGCAACCCGGTCAAGCGCGACGCCTACGCGCACGTCCTCGACCTGTGGGCACGCCGGATCACGAAGGGGTTGCGGCTCGAGGCCGAGCTCACCGGCATCGTCGGCCAGATCGGGAACGCCTCGTCCAACGCGCTCGATCCGGTCGGCCCCGTCCTGCTGCGCCAGTTCGGCGGGGTCGGCCAGGCCGAGTGGAAGTTCCTCAACGGCAGGCTCTCCTTCATCGGCGAGGCCGGCTTCGCGAGCGGTGACCGCGATCCCGGCTTCGGCAACCAGCCCTGGCGCACCTCCAGCGCGGTGGCGGGAGACCTCGAGGGCGCGCAGTTCCGCTGCGATCCGGCCGGGACCCCGGGCCGGGTGTGCGACTCGGTGCTCGACATCCGGAACTTCCGCTTCAACCCGGCCTACCGGGTGGACCTGATCCTGTGGCGGGAGCTGCTGCAGGGGATCACGGACGCGTGGTACCTGAAGCCGACCCTCCGCTACGAGATCCTGCAGGGCCTCACGGCCGAGCTCTCGGTCATCTACTCCCAGGCCATGTACGCCAGCTCCACGCCGTCCACCGTCAGCGCGCCGCTGGGCCTCGAGGGCGACGTCGGGCTCACGTACCACTCGGACGACGGCTTCATCGCCTGGTGCGACTTCGGCGTGCTGCAGCCGCTCGCCGGTCTCGACCCGCCGCCGGGCACCATCGGGGCGACCGGCCTGATGCGCGGCAGCGCCATCCGCACCGGGGTCGCCGTCAAGTTCTAGCGGGCGTCCAACCCGCCCCGCGCGCACCACCCGGGCTCGGCACCGGCGCGTGGGCGTGGGCGTGGAGCGGCGGCCGCGCTTGTGCTACCGTCCGCGGCCCGCATGCCATCGAAGAGGCCGGCAAGACCAGTCTCGCGCGCAGCGCTGTCGGGTGAGGCGGACCCACGCCTCGTCGCGATGTCGGTGTCGATCCAGGACGACTCGGCGCTCTACGACGAGGACATCCGCGGATCCCGCGCGCACGTCGCCATGCTCGCGGCGCAGGGCATCATCCCCCGGACGGCGGCGCGGCGGATCGACGCCGCGCTCGGCCGGATCCGCGACGAGTTCGCGCGCGGCGTCATCGCGTTCGACGCGAGGCTCGAGGACGTCCACACGCACGTCGAGAGGCGCCTGGGGGAGCTGGTGGCGAGGGACGCCGGGTACCTGCACGCCGGCCGCAGCCGCAACGACCAGGTCGCGCTCGACGAGCGGCTCTTCGTCGTGGCGGCGAGCGCCCGGTGCCGGACGTCGGTGACGGGCCTGATGCGCGCGCTCCTGGGCCAGGCGCGCCGGCACCAGCGCGTGCTCATGCCCGGGTACACGCACCTGCAGCGGGCGCAGCCGGTCTCCCTCGCGCATCACCTCCTGGCGCACGTGGAGGCGCTCGACCGGGACCGGCGGAGGTTCCGCGAGCTCTCCGACCGGGCGGCCGTGTCGCCGCTCGGCTCCGGCGCCCTGGCCGGCACGACGCTCCCCCTCGACCGGGAGTCCGTCGCGCGCGCGCTCGGGCTGAAGGGCGTCACGCAGAACTCGCTCGACGCGGTGGCCGATCGCGACAGCGCCATCGAGCTCGCCTTCGCGTGCGCCCTGGCCGCGGTGCACCTCTCGCGCCTGGGCGAGGAGATCGTGCTCTGGACCACGCGCGAGTTCGGCTTCATGACGCTCGACGACGCGTTCTCCACCGGCAGCTCCCTCATGCCGCAGAAGAAGAACCCGGACGTCGCCGAGCTGGCCCGAGGGCGGGCCGCGCGGGCCATCGGAGATCTCGTCACGCTCCTGACGCTCACCAAGAACCTCCCGCTCTCGTACAACCGCGATCTGCAGGAGGACAAGCGCCCGTTGCTCGACGCGCCCGCCGCCCTGGTGCTCACGCTCGAGGCGCTCGCGGGGGCGGTGGCGAGCGCCACGTTCCACGCCGATCGGATGCGCGAGGCGCTGGGCTCCGGGGAGGCGCTCGCCACGGACGCCGCGGAGTACCTCGTCGAGCGCGGCGTCCCGTTCCGCGAGGCGCACGAGGCGGTGGGGAGCGCGGCTGCGTACGCCGGCCGCGCCGGCAAGTCGCTCGCGGCGCTGTCGGCGGCGGAGTGGCGGCGCTTCCACCGGGCCTTCCGGGGCGACGTGGTCGAGCGGTTCAGCCCGGAGGCCAGCCTCGCCCGGCGCGAGCTCCCG
>JAJYHA010000135.1 GCA_021784995.1 Myxococcales bacterium | reverse complement strand
CCTGGCGACCGTCCAGCGGGTGGTCGACGCCCACGGCGGGGCCGTGGCCGCCGCCTCGGTCCCGGGCGAGGGGGCCCGCTTCACCGTCCGGCTCCCCCCGCCGCCCGACGGGGCGCCGGCCGCGGAGGGCGCCCGGCCGCCCGCGCCGGGGCTAGGATGATCGACGCATGGCCCTGATCCTGGTCGTCGACGACGAGCCGTCGATGCGCGAGTTCCTCGAGATCCTCCTCGCCAAGGAGGGGCACGAGGTGGCCACCGCCGCCGACCTGCGGGGCGCGGTGGCGCGCGCCGGCGAGGGGCCGCTCGACCTGGTGATCACCGACCTCCGGCTCGGGCGCGACTCGGGGCTCGACGTGCTCCGGCAGGTGAAGGCCGCCTCCCCGGCGACCGAGGTGGTGGTGGTGACCGCCTTCGCCACCACCGAGAACGCGATCCAGGCGATGAAGCTCGGCGCCCACGACTACCTGACCAAGCCGTTCAAGGTCGACGAGCTGCTCCTGGTGGTCGGGAAGGCGCTCGAGCACCGGGCCCTGGTCGCGGAGAACCGGGTCCTCCGCCACCGCGCCGGGGGGCGCGACGCGGCCGGGGAGGAGATCCTGGGGGACGACCCGGCGATCGCCGAGGTCCGGGCGCTGGTGGAGCGGGTCGCCCGGGGGCGGACGACGGTGCTGGTCACCGGCGAGAGCGGCACCGGCAAGGAGGTGGCGGCGCGCGCCATCCACGACGGCGGGCGGCGCTCGCAGCCCTTCGTGGCCATCAACTGCGGCGCCATCCCCGAGGGGCTGATCGAGAGCGAGCTCTTCGGCCACGAGCGCGGCAGCTTCACCGGGGCGAGCGAGGCGAAGCCGGGGCTCTTCGAGGTGGCCGGGGCCGGGACGCTCTTCCTCGACGAGGTGGGGGAGCTGCCGCCGCCGGTCCAGGTGAAGCTCCTGCGCGCCCTCCAGGAGCGGAAGCTCCGGCGCGTCGGCGGGAGCGCCGACCTCCCCTTCGAGGCCCGGGTGATCGCCGCGACCAACCGCGACCTCGAGGCCGAGGTGAAGGCCGGCCGCTTCCGCGAGGATCTCTTCTACCGGCTCGACGTGATCCGGATCCGGATGCCCCCGCTCCGGGAGCGGCGCGGCGACCTCCCGCGCTTCCTCGACCACTTCCTCGCGCGCTTCGCCGTCGAGGCCGGGCGGCCGCGGCCGCGCGTCTCGCCCGAGGCGGCGGCGCTCCTCGCCGCCTGGGGCTGGCCCGGCAACCTGCGCGAGCTGGCCAACGTGGTGGAGCGGGCGGTGACCCTCTGCCCGGGCGACGAGATCGGCCCGGGGCTGCTGCCCCCGGCCCTGCGCGGCGCGCCCCCCGCGGCCGCGGCGGCGGCGCTCGCCGAGGTCCCGCCCGAGGGGCTCGACCTGCAGGCCCACCTCGACGCCCTCGAGCGGCGCGCGCTCGAGCAGGCGCTCGCCCGCACCGGCGGGGTGCGGACCGAGGCGGCGCGCCTGCTCGGCCTCACCTTCCGCTCGCTCCGGTACCGGCTCGCCAAGTTCGGGATCGGCGACCGCTGACCCCCTTCAGTTGTCGCAGTCGGCCGGGTTGACGTGGCGGCAGTCGTGGAGCTGCCGCGGCACCTCGATCAGGTAGACCGGCTCGGAGAGCTCGGCGCGGCTGCCGGCCGCCCGGCTCGTCGGCGCCGCGCCCGGGGTCATCTGGAGCGTCGAGTAGGAGGCCGTCCCGCTGGGGCTGATCGCGACCCGGACCGAGGAGGTGCTCGGCGGCGCGAAGGAGGAGGTGGCCGCGGCCCGGCTCACGACCCCCGCGACGGCGTAGCCGCAGGTGGCGTTGGGGGTGCCGGCGACGTAGTCGGCCACGTAGGAGTAGGTGACCGGGGTGCCGACCGAGCCGGTGCACGGGTCGGTCCCGCCCGAGGAGCCGATCGGCAGGAAGCCGCTCCAGGTGGTGCAGCCGAGGACGATGGTGGCGGCGGCGCCAGTCTTTTCGTCGTACCAGGGGGGCGGCGGGGTGCAGGAGGCGAGCGGGCAGACCCGGCCGTACTCGTAGAACCAGCCCGGGTCCTGGGCCGTCGCCGAGCAGGGGGTCGTCCCCCCGGTGCAGGTGGTCGTGGTGACCGGGTTGGTCGTCCCGGAGTAGGTGACGGCGGCGCCGGTGGTGTCGATGAGCGCGCAGCTCGTCCCGGAGATCCCGCTGCAGCCGACGTAGGGGACGTCGGTGAAGCGGCTCTGGTCGAAGGCGGCCGCGCCGGCGGCGGTGTTGAAGGTCCGGTTGGCGCCGTAGGACCAGAAGCCGTAGAAGCGGCTCCGGGTCAGGGTCTGCGCCGGGTTGGGCACCGAGAGGTTCCGGGGGCCGAGCGGGGCGATCGGCGTGCAGGTGGCGAGCGCGTCGCAGGTGAGCGAGCCGCCCCAGGTGCAGGTGCCGTCGGCGGCGCAGCCGGCCGCCGTCCCCGCCGCGGCGCCGCAGTTGACCAGGACGGTGTCCTGGGCGAGGGGCGTCGCGCCGGTCTGGCTGTAGGTCACCGCGCCGCCGGAGGCGCAGAGCGTGCCGGTGGCGGGCGGGCGGGTCAGGTTCCCGGCGGTGTCGCAGGCGAAGGTGCCGTCGGCGCTGCAGGCGCCGTAGTTCTCGGCGGCGACGGCGCTCACGCTGCAGCCGGCCTGGCAGCAGCCGAGCAGGTCGTCGGCGGTGCAGGTCGGGCCGGTGGTCATGAGGTTCTCCCGGTCGCCGCTGCCCAGGTAGGTCCGCAGCGTCCGGGTGGTCCCCTCGTAGGTGTTGGAGGTCATGTAGAAGAAGGGGCTGCGGCCGGTGATGTTCTGGGCGTTGCCGGCCGACCGCTGCTCCTCGAAGGCGCGGCCGACGAACCAGTTGCCGACCCGCCCGTTCGAGCCGACGACGCCCGGATCGTGGAGGCGCGCCAGGAAGACGTCGCCCCCCAGGTCGCCCCAGGTGGCGGTGTCGAAGAAGCCGTCGGCGTCGAAGGTGGCGGCCGAGGGATCGCCGATGTCGAGCATCGCCACCGCGCCCGGCACCGGGTACATGCTCGACGACGGGCCGTAGCCGAACTGGCTCGCGAAGTCGTCGGCGGTGTAGCGCCAGAGCGTCTGGCCGGTCCAGGCGTCCACCATGTAGATCGCGCGGCCGCGGCCGAGCGTCGGGTCGTAGCCGCCGTTCACCATGACCACCCAGCGCTCCTCGAAGCCGCGCTTGGTCGGGTCGTTGGCGCCGCCGACCGGGACGGCCAGCTTCACCGGGCCGATCGGGGGCGGGCGCGGGGCGAAGTCGCTCCAGGACTCGCCCATGTACTTCGAGTCGTCGGAGCAGGCCAGGGGGAAGCTCCAGAGGAAGACCGGCGGGGAGGCCGGGTCGGTGACGTCGAGCGCGGTGTACTGGGTGCCGCCCGAGCGCTCGGTGATCACCGCGATGGTGTGGAACTCGCCGCGCTGCTTCACCCCGTCCTTGCCCCCGCCGCCGGTCCCGTCCACCCAGACGTCGCGGACCATGGCGGTGCCGTCCACCATGTACTGGTGGGCGGCGAGGAGCGAGCGCAGCCGCGGGAGGAGGTCGGGCGGGACGAAGGCCCAGAGCTCCGCGCCGGTGCCGGTGTCGTAGTTGTAGGTCCCGAAGGTCGGGTCGAGGGTGGTCGGGTTGCCGCCCAGGAAGGCGTGCATCATGCCGTCGTTCGCCCCGGCGAGCACCACCTCCTGCCGCTTCACGTTGTCCTGCCGGTACTGCTCGTAGGCGTCGATGGTCGTGGTGCCGGAGGGGTAGCTCTGGAGCGGGGTCTGCTGGGGCAGCGACTGCGGGCCGTGGATCGTCGCCAGGCACTGGTTCTCGTAGCCGAGGTCGCAGCGGAACTCGTCGGCCGGGGCGGTGACGGTGATGGGCGAGGAGTGGAAGATGTCGCCCAGCTTGTAGAAGAGCGGCGGGACCCGGTTGTCGTTGGGCCGGTCGCGCTGCTCGCCGAGGAGGCCGGAGGGGCAGGCCGCGGTGTTGAGCGGGTTGTCGGGGCCGGCGCAGCCGTCCTTGTCCATGTCGAGGACGTCCCAGCCGCGGACGAACCAGATGATCTGCTTCGCGCACTCGAGCTGGTCGGTGGCGGCGACGCCGGTGATCGGGACGCCGATCTGGTGGAGGAGCCCGGTGGCGGGGTCGGCGCACCAGGTCGGGTCGACGTTCAGGTAGGGGAGGAGGATGGCGGCGTTGGCGGCGGTGAGCTCGACGAGCGCCCCGTTCACGGCGGTGTAGATGAGCCGCTTGTTCGAGGCGTTCTCGTCGGCCGAGCGGTAGGCGGGGTTGCCGGTGCCGCCGGGCGCGGCGCCGGAGAGGACGGCGCCGGCGTCCCAGGGGAAGTTGGCCGGGGTGGTGGTGACGTTCCCCGCGGCGTCGAGCTTGTAGAAGCCGCCGGAGGTCTGGTTCTCGCCGATCGGGGTGCAGTCCTGGTCCACCAGGAAGACGCCGGAGCAGACGGCGTTGCCGAAGGCGTCGGTGGCGCCGTTCAGGTCGGCGGACACGGTCGCCGTCCCGCAGGCGACCATCGGCTGCTGCGACGGCGGCTTGGTCGGATCGCACCCCTGGAGGAACTCGTCGAAGAGCGACCCCTGGAACAGGTGGCCCTCCCAGGTGGCCGTGGCGTTCGGCAGGAACCGGGAGACGAAGGCGCCGTTGGCCGAGGACTGGTTGGTGGCGAGGCCGCTCACCGCCGGCGCGCTGAAGCTGTTCTGGCGGGCGACGGCGTTGGTGACCGCCTGGAAGAGGGCGTTGCGCACCTGGGTCGGCGTCGACACGTTGGCGAAGTCGCCCTGCCCCATGTTGGCGGTGGCGTTCAGGATGTCGAGCGGCGCCTGCTTGGTGATGTTGAAGCCGATGGTCGAGGTGAAGAGGTTGACCGGGCTGGCCGAGGAGGTGAGCGACGGCCAGAGGTTGTTCTGGGCGAACCAGGCGGCGACGCGGGGCATGGTGGACGGGACGCCCCACAGGTCGATGCAGTCCTGTCCGTTCGGGCCGCAGTTGCGCTTCGAGTTCTGCGGCGGCGGCCACGGGGTGTTGGTGCCGGCGGTCGGCAGGTAGTAGTCGGCGTCGTCCCAGCCGGTGAAGATGCCGGAGGAGAAGGAGTTCGGGTCGATGATCGCCGACGGGAAGTTCGAGTCGTCCTCGTTCGGGCTGCCGTCGGTGACGATCACCACCGAGTTCTTCTGGCAGGCCCAGCAGACGCTGCAGGTCTCGGAGCTGGCCGCCGGCGCGTCGAACATCGGCGAGTTGCCGTAGGCGCCGCCCGACAGGGCGGCGAAGGTCGGCTGGTCGGTGAAGTACTGGCCGACGTCGAAGAGGGTCTGGCCGACGGGCGTCGAGCCGGCGGCGGGATCGTAGCTGGTCGGGGTGGCGTTGATCATCTGCACGATCGGCTGGCGCGCGTTCTGGAAGTTCGCCAGGACGATCGGGTAGGAGAGGCTCCGGGTCGGCACGAGCGGGCTCATCAGGACGCCCTGGTAGCCCCCGTCGAAGATGGTGAAGCCGAAGCGGACGTTGTCGAGCTGCGACGGGTTGAGCGGGTCGATCCAGAGCAGGTCCTTCACCGCCTTGCGGGCGATGACGAACTTGGGCGGGTTGCCGTTGAGGAAGGTCCCCTTGAAGAGCCCCTGCTTGCCGGAGGAGGCGGTGTTCCAGCCGGTGATGGTGCCGCTCTTGTTCGTCCTGTAGCTTTTGACGTAGGCGACGTTGTAGAGGAAGAAGCCCTTGGAGGCCATGCAGGCGGTGCAGGCGGGGCCGAGGTTCACGTACGCGCCGTTCGCGTCCTTGAGCGGCGTCGTCCCCTGGAACGCGGTGCAGGCCGGCGGGGAGCCCGAGGGCGGGGTGTCGAAGGCGTAGCGCCTCGCCGAGGTGATTCCCCAGTTCTGCGGGATGTAGTAGGCGGTCGGGTCGAAGAGGCAGTTGTTTCCGGAGCAGGGGGGCGTCCCGTTGCCGCCGTTCCCCCAGGCCGGCGTGTCCCACATGAGATCGCCGGCGGTGTACGGCCTCCCCGGGTCGGCGTACTGGGTCGAGAGCGGTACGCTCTCCATCCAGGCGAGCTCCGGCTGGGCCGTGACGCCGGTCCCGGGGGCCGAGGCGGGCGTGCAGGTGCCGTTGACGGCGACGGACAAGGACTTCGGGGCCGACGAGGTGAAGGTCGACAGGGTCGGCGCGGTGATGGCGGGGATGGAGCAGTAGGCGTCGCCCCCCGGCCAGGAGGAGTCGCCGCACTGGGCGAAGTCGGTCATCGACCCCGACGTGTCCTGGATGATCATCACGTTGGCCGACCCGGTCGGCAGCTTGAAGAAGGCCTCGTCCCCGGCGACCGGGTGGCCGACCGCGGCCGACTGCGAGGTGGTGAGGTTGCAGGTCTGCGCCTGGCCGTCGGCGGCGAGCGGGAGGGCGATCGCGAGGAGGAGGGCGACGGCGCCGGTCGGCAGGCCGCGAGGCGTGGGGGTGGGGCGCATGGCGGTGCTCTCCTGGGGCGCGGGCATGGCTAGAGCCCGAACCGGACGCCGAACTCGACCTCGAGCTGCCGGCCGCTCGTCGGATCGGTCGTGCTGCCGTGGTCCTGGCAGTGGACCACCACCTTGAGCGGCCGCCCGCCCTGGCCGGCCACCGAGATGACGTTCGAGAGGTCGCGCGCCCGGTTGCTCGGGCCGAAGGCGGCGTCGGGGAGGAGGACGACCTGCGTCACCTGGACCTGGCCGGTCGGGCCGGTGATGGTGCCGGTGGTGTCGACGTGGCCGCCGATCGCCCAGGTGCTGGCCGAGGCCGCGGGGCCGTCCATCGGCACGTTGATCGCCTGGAGCGACGTCGGCGACGCGCCCAGGGCGTGGAAGCGGGAGAGGAGGAGCTCGCGCGCGGCGTCGGCGCAGGCGGCGAGCGACTGGTGGCGCGCCCCGGCGGCGGCGCCGGCCACCTCGCGGGCGCCGTAGCGGACCATCCCGACGCCGATGACGGCGACGATCATGACCACGATCATCGCCAGGATGAGGGCGCTCCCGCGCTGCTTCGATGGGCGCATCTGGTGCCTCGTCACCCGCCGCCCACGTCGAGCAGGTCGGTCGGGCTGGTGGAGTAGGCCGGGAAGTAGGAGGCCCGGGCGTCGAGGTTGGGCGTCGCCACCGTCGTCTCGTAGACCTGCCGCCGGTAGCCGGCCGGCCCGAGGAGGGCGGGCCGGTTCCCCTCCGCCGGCAGCGTCATGTCCATCTGGCCGTTCAGCCGGGAGTCGTAGGCGGGCGTCCGGATGACGATCGAGATCTGGACCGCGCCGATGTTGAC
>JAJYHA010000258.1 GCA_021784995.1 Myxococcales bacterium | reverse complement strand
CGCCGCCCGGCGCCGCCCGCGGGAGCCCGAAGAGCTCGGGCGGCAGATCGCCCAGGAAGCGCGAGGGCTCCTGGGCGCGGAAGGCAGGCCCGGCCTCGCCGAAGGTCATGCGCCGCCGCGCCAGGGAGAGCGTGAGGAGTCGCCGTGCGCGCGTCATGCCCACGTAGCAGAGCCGCCGCTCCTCGTCGAGGTCGGCCTGGCGCGCCTCCTCCGCCTCGGGGCGCCGCCACGGACGCGCGTAGGGGAGGACGCCCTCCTCCATCCCGGCCAGGATCACCGCGTCGAACTCCAGGCCCTTGGCGGCGTGCAGCGTCATGAGCGCCACGCGCCCCTCCGGCGTCGGGGCGTCGGCGTCGCCGAGCAGCGCGATGCCCTCCAGGAAGCGGGCCAGGGGCGGCAACGGGGGCTCGTCGGGATCACGGGCCGGCCCAGCGCCCGCCTGCGCCTCGTCGAACTCCCGGGCAGCGGCGAGCAGCTCCATCAGGTTCTCCGCCCGCTCCAGCGCCTCGTCGCCCCCCTCCGCGCGCAGGCGCTGCAGCATCTCGCTGCGCTCCAGCACCTCCTGGACGGCGAGCCCGGCGTCCAGGGCCGCCACCCGCTCGTGCAGCCCGGCCACGAGGTCGCGGAAGCCGGCCAGCGCCCGGCGCGCGCGCCCCCCCAGCTCCGGGACGGCGTCCACCTCGGCCAGCGCGTCGTGGAGCGACAGGCCGCGCGCGCGCGCGTGCGCCTGCAGCCGCTCCACCGACCGATCGCCGATCCCGCGCGCCGGCCGGTTCACGACCCGCAGCAGGTCGAGGTCGGAGTGCGGCGCCAGGGCCAGGCGGAGGTAGGCGGCCGCGTCCTTCACCTCGGCGCGCTCGTAGAAGCTCGTCCCGCGCACCACCACGTAGGGGACGCGGTGGGCGCGCAGCGCAGCCTCGATGGGCCGCGACTGCGCGTTCGTGCGGTAGAGGACGGCCACGTCCTCCCAGCGCGCGCCGGCCGCGTGCGCCACCTCGGCCGCGCGCGCGATCCGCTCGCCCTCCTCGTGCTCGTCCTGCGAGACGAGGAGCGCCAGCGGCGCGCCCCCCTCGCGCTCGGTCCAGAGCCGCTTGGCGCGCCGGCGCGAGGCCCGCGAGATGACCGCGTGCGCCGCCTCGAGGATGGGGCGCGTCGAGCGGTAGTTCTGCTCCAGCTTCACCACCCGCGCGCCGGCGTGGTCGCGGTCGAAGTCGAGGATGTTCGCCACGTCGGCGCCCCGCCAGCGGTAGATGGCCTGGTCGTCGTCGCCCACCACGCACAGGTTCCGCCGCGGCCCGGTGAGGAGCCGCACCAGGCGGTACTGGGCGGGGTTCGTGTCCTGGAACTCGTCGACCAGGACGTGCCGGAAGCGCCCCGCCCAGCGCGCCCGCAGCGCCTCGTCCTCCTCCAGCAGGCGGAGCGGCAGCGCGACGAGGTCTCCGAAGTCGACCGCGCCGGCGCGCCCCAGGGCGCGCTGGTACCGCTCGTAGGCGGTGCGGGCGGTCTCGCCCTCCACGTCGAGCGCTCGCACCTGCACCTCGGCCGGCCGGAGCGCCTCGTTCTTCCAGCGGTCGATGCGCGCCAGCACCTCGCGGGCGGTGACGGGCTCCCCCTCCGCCACCCCCAGCTCCGCCAGGACCGCCTTGACGAGCCGGAGCTGGTCGTCGGCGTCGTAGATGGCGAAGGAGGGCGTGAGCCCGGCGGCGGCGGCCTCGCGCCGGAGGAACCGGGCGCCGAAGGCGTGGAAGGTGGAGACCCAGAGGCCGTTCGCCTCGGCTCCGAGGAGGGCCAGCAGCCGCTCGCGCATCTCGCCCGCCGCCTTGTTCGTGAAGGTGACGCAGAGCACGTGCCACGGCATCACCCCCTCGTCGCGGACCAGCCGCGCCACCCGGTGGACGATCACGCGCGTCTTGCCCGAGCCGGCGCCGGCCAGGACGAGGAGCGGCCCCTCGCCGTGGAGCACGGCCTCGCGCTGGGCGTCGTTCAGGCTGTCGAGGATGGGATCGGCCACGCGCGGCGGGTGCCTCGGAGGGAGGGGGCGGGCGGAGAGATAGGGGGTGCGGCGTCGGTCCGCCGAGGATACTCGATGGGATCGTGCCTGCGCCCGTTCGCATCGTCGCCCTGGGGGGACTGGGCGAGATCGGGATGAATTGCCTGGCCGTGGAGGCCGAGGACCGGATCGCCGTGGTGGACTGCGGCGTCATGTTCCCCGGCGAGAGCCTGGGCGTGGACGTGATCCGCCCCGACCTGGGCTGGCTCGCCGAGCGCCGCGACCGGATCGGGGCCGTGTACGTGACCCACGGGCACGAGGACCACATCGGCGCGCTGCCGGAGCTGCTCCGGGCCGTGCGCGCGCCGGTGCACGTCCCCCGCTTCGCCCGCGCGCTGCTCGAGGCGCGGCTGCGCGAGGCGGGCGTGGCCGCGGACCTGCGCGAGGTGTCGCCCGGCGAGGTGCGCAGCGCGGGCGACGCGTCGCCCATCTCCGCGGAGTTCATCGCCGTCACGCACTCCATCCCGGACGCCTGCGCACTCGCCCTCCGCACCCCCCAGGGCGTGCTCGTGCACTCGGGGGACTTCAAGATCGACGAGGCGCCGGTGGCCGGCCTCCCCTTCGACCTCGCCCGCATGGAGGCGCTCGGGCGGGCCGGGGTGCGCCTGCTGCTCTCCGACTCCACGAACGCCGAGCGCCCCGGCGCGTCGCTCCCGGAGTCCGAGGTGGGCGCGGCGCTCGAGCGCGCCTTCGAGGACGCCACGGGGTGCGTCTTCGTGGCCTGCTTCGCCTCCAACGTCCACCGCATCCAGCAGGTGGCGGACGTGGCCCGCGCCTTCGGGCGGCGCCTCGCCCTCCTGGGGCGGTCCATGGAGGCGAACGTCCGGCTCGCGACCGACCTCGGCTACCTCCGGCTCCCGGGCTGGCAGCCGTGCCCGATCGAGGAGGCGCGCGACCTGCCGCGGCGCGAGCTGTGCGTGCTCACCACCGGCACGCAGGGCGAGCCGCGCAGCGCGCTGGCCCGGCTGGCCCGCGGCGAGCACCCCGACCTCTCGGTCGCCCCCGGCGACCTGGTCGTCCTCTCCTCGCGCTTCATCCCCGGCAACGAGGTCGCGATCGGGCACGTCGTGGACGACCTGACCCGGCGCGGGGCGGAGGTCGCCCACGAGGACCTGCGGCCGCTCCACGTCTCGGGCCACGCCCACGAGGCGGAGCAGCGCCGCCTCATCGCCGCCGTGCGCCCGGAGCGCTTCGTGCCCATCCACGGAGAGTTCCGCCACCTCGCCCGCCACGCCGCCCACGCCGCGCGCGAGGGGATCGCGCACCGCCACCTGCTGGTGGACGGGGAGGTGCTGGAGCTCGACGACGGCGGCGCCCGGGTGCTCCCCGACCGCCTGCCGGTCGGCCGCGTCTACGCCGATCGCGACGCCGCGGGGCGCGAGGTGGGCGAGCTGGTGCTGCGCGATCGGCGCCTGCTCGCCGACGCCGGGCTCTGCATCGTGGTGGTGGCGGTGGACAGGGCGAGCGGGGCGGTGGTACGGGGGCCGGAGATCTTCGGCCGCGGCGTGGCCGGGTTCGAGGGGAACGAGGAGTCGGTGCGCGCCGAGGCGCTCCGCGCGCTGGAGGAGCTCTCGCCCGTCGCGCGCGAGGACCGGGGCGAGGTGCAGGAGGCGCTGCGCCTGGCGGTGCGGCGCTGGTTCCGGCGCGAGGGCGCCCGCCGGCCCTCGGTGCTGCCGGTGGTGCTCGAGCTGTGAAGGTCCGCGAGGAGAGGAGGAGGCCGTGCCCAGCTTCGACGTCGTGTCCGAGCTCGACCTGATGGAGGTGGAGAACGCCTTCAACCAGGCGCGCAAGGAGATCGCGCAGCGCTTCGACTTCAAGGGGACCTCCACCGACCTCGACCGGCAGAAGGACGGCTCCATCCTGGTGCGGGCCGGCAGCGAGGGGCGCGCCGAGGCGGCCTACGGCGTGCTCCTGGAGCGGCTGGCCAAGCGCGGCGTGCCGCTGGAAGGGCTCGATCCGCAACCGGTGGAGCCCGCCGCCGGCGGCCACGTGCGCCGGCTGGTGAAGCTCAGGAGGGGCATCGAGCCGGAGCAGGCGCGCAGGATCGTGGCGCTCGTGAAGGAGTCCGGGCTCAAGGTGCAGGCCGCGGTCCAGGGCGACGCGGTCCGCGTCACCGGGAAGAAGCGGGACGACCTGCAGGCGGTGATGCAGGCGGTGCGCGGCGCCGGGCTCGGCATCCCCCTGCGCTTCCAGAACTTCCGGGACTGAGCGCGGTCGCGCGCCCGCCCGGCGCGCGGGGGCCCGATTGCCGCGGCCGGCGCCCCCTGTTAGATGGGGCGATCCCGTGCCGACCCGCGTCTACATGCACACCCTCGGCTGTCCGAAGAACCAGGTGGACAGCGAGGTCATGCTCGGGACGCTCGCCGCGGCCGGCTTCCGGCTCGTGCAGGACCCGCGCCGCGCCGACGTGGTGGTGGTGAACACCTGCGGCTTCATCGAGAGCGCGAAGGAGGAGTCGATCGCCGCCATCGTGGAGCTGGCGGCGCTCAAGACCTCGGGGCGCTGCAGGAAGCTGGTGGTGGCCGGCTGCCTCACGCAGCGCTACCACGCCGAGCTCGCGGCGGAGCTGCCCGAGGTGGACCACTTCGTCGGGACCGGGGCCTACCAGGAGATCGGCCGCATCGTGGCCGACGCGCAGGCGTCGCGCGTGATCGTCCCCGACCCGGACTTCGTCCACGCCGCCACCACGCCGCGCGTGAACTCGCTCCCGTCGCACACCGCCTACCTCAAGGTGGCCGAGGGCTGCGACAACGCCTGCGCCTTCTGCATCATCCCGGCGCTGCGCGGCCCGCAGCGCTCGCGGAGCGTCCCCGATCTGGTGGCCGAGGCCACGGCGCTCGCGGCCGACGGGGTGGTCGAGCTGTCGCTGGTGGCGCAGGACCTGACCGCGTGGGGGCAGGACCTCCCCGGCCGGCCGCGCCTGCACCAGCTCCTCCCCGCCCTGTGCGGGGTGGAGGGGATCCGCTGGATCCGGCTCCACTACGCCTACCCGCGCGACTTCCCCGACGCGCTGGTGGAGGTGATGGCCGCCGAGCCGAAGATCGTCCGGTACCTCGACATGCCGGTGCAGCATGCGTCGGACCGGCTGCTGCGCGCCATGCGGCGCGGCCGCGACGTCCGCTTCCTGCGGGAGCTGCTGGCCCGGCTGCGCGAGCGCGTCCCCGGGATCGCGCTCCGGACCTCCCTCATCGTGGGCCTGCCCGGCGAGACGGAGCGCGACTTCGCGGAGCTGCTCGCCTTCGTCCGCGAGCAGCGCTTCGAGCGGCTGGGCGTCTTCGAGTACTCGCGCGAGGAGGGCACGCCGGCGGCGGAGATGCTGGACCAGGTGCCGGCCGAGGTGAAGCGCGAGCGCTTCGAGGCCGTGATGGAGGCGCAGCGCGGCATCGCCGCGGCGCACCAGCGGTCCTGGATCGGCCGCCGCGTCGAGGTCCTGGTGGAGGGGGCGAGCCCGGAGTCCGAGCACCTCCTCGCCGGCCGCACCGCGCAGCAGGCTCCCGAGATCGACGGCGTCACCTACCTGAACGAGATCGCCATCCCGGGCCAGGAGGGCGCCGCCGTCTACCCCGGCGAGCTCGTGACGGCCGAGGTGACCGACGCGGCCGACTACGACCTGGTGGCGCGGGTGGTCGCGCGCGATCCGGCGCCGCGCCGGGCCCCGCGGCCGCGCGCCCGGCGCGGGCTGCGGGTCCTGGGCGGATAGCGCCCCCTCACGGCTGCCCGGCCGTGATCCGGTGCACGTCCCCGGGGAGCTGCAGCTCGAAGGCGGAGTCGGGGATCCCCACGTCGCGGCGCAGGTGGTGGAAGGCGATCTGGTTGACGTTGCCGCTCGCGTCCACGACGCGGGTGGCCGTCACCTCGCCCCGCGGGCCGACCGTGAGCACGACCCGCTCGACGCGGGCGTCGGGCGTTCGCGGCGTGAGGACCAGCCGGCCCTCCGGATCGGAGGCGAGGTGGAACTCCCGCTCCAGGCTCCCCGTGCCGATCAGGAAGGTCACCGCCGCGCTGGCGGCGGAGAGGTCGAAGCGGTCGTCGACGAAGGCCTGGTTCGCCTCGGGCTCGTACTGGACGAGGCGCTTGCCGTTCACGACGATGGTCTTCGGCGCCGGCTCGGCATAGTCCCACCGCAACCGGCCCGGCTTCTTCACGCGCAGCGTCCCCCGCGAGGTCTGCGTCCGGCCGAACGCCGCGTAGGTGTAGGTCTGGACGAAGTCGGCCTCGAGATCGCGGGTCCGCTCGTAGAACGCCTGGACCTCCCGGGCGAGGGCGGCCGCGTCGGCGGGCGCCGGCGGCGCGGCCAGCGCGACGGCGAGCAGGGCGGCGAGCATGGCCCCGTCTTATACCAGGGCCCGGACCACGCGGCCGGACACCCGCGGGTCCCGTCGCGTCCACCCGGGGGTTCCATGGCCACGCTCGAGTTCTTCTACGACTTCGTCTCGCCCTATTCCTACCTCGCCTCGACCCGCGTCGAGGAGGTGGCGCGTCGCGCCGGCGCGACGCTCCGCCTCCGCCCCTTCCTGCTGGGCGGCGTCTTCAAGGCCACGGGCAACCACGCGCCGCTGGAGACGCCGGCCAAGCTGCGTCACATGCACCTCGACCTCGCCCGCTGGTCGCGCCGCCTCGGCGTCCCGCTGAACTTCCCCGTCGCGCACCCCTTCCCCACCGTGCTCGCGCTGCGGGCGGCGCTGGCGGCCGAGGCGCAGGGCAAGCTCGCCCCCTTCACGCACGCCGTGTTCCGCGCGGCCTGGGTCGACGGGCGCGACGTCTCCTCCGCCGACGTGCTGGCCGCGCTCGCGGCCGGGGTGGGGCTCGACGGCCCGGCGCTGATCGCGGCCGCTCCCGGCCAGAAGGAGGCGCTGATGGCGCAGACGGACGAGGCGGTGCGTCGCGGGTCCTTCGGCGCCCCCACCTTCTTCGTCGGGGACGAGCTGTTCGTCGGGAACGACCGGCTCGACTTCGTGCAGGAGGCCCTCGCGGCGGCGCGCGGGCCTTGATATCGGCGCGGCTCTGGGCGATCCTCCGCCGCCTCGATGCGATCCGCCCTGACCGCGCTCGCGCTGCTCCTGTCGGCCGCCGGCTGCGGCTCGCCCTGCGGCGACCTGGCCGGGCGGATCTGCAACTGCCAGCCGCTGGGCCCGCTGCGGGACAACTGCAACATCGCGGTCCAGACGCAGCTCGGGTCGGCGGGGACGCCCGACCAGTCGTTCTGCCAGCAGAAGCTGGCCACCTGCCCCGATCCGCTCGTGCAGCCCCAGGTCTGCGACGCGCTCAACACGGCGGCCGGGAAGGCCGCGTTGCGGATCTGCGCGGTGGTGAAGGTGTAGTCCGGCGTGGAGAGGATGTCCCAGGCCAGCGTCCAGCCGATGG
>JAJYHA010000080.1 GCA_021784995.1 Myxococcales bacterium | reverse complement strand
CGGACCGGCCGGCGGTGCGCACGCGGCTGCGCGCCCGCGCCCTCCAGGCGCTCCGCGCGCGGCTCGGCGAGGTCGAGCTCGGCGAACGCTGCCGGATCGACTGGCTCTTCCGGGCGGAGCTCGGTCCGGCCGTCGTCCCGGCCACCGGGAGGGGCGCGCCGCCGCTCCTGCGGGTCGAGCGGCTGCGGGTCCGGCCCGCCTGGGCGGCGCTCTGGCGCGGCCGGCTCGAGCCGGCGTCGGTCCAGCTCCTCGGCGTGGAGCTCACGCCCGGACCGGGGGGACGCGAGCTGGCGGCCCTGGCCGAGCGGCTGCGGGGCGCCCCGTCGCTCCCCCCGGGCGCCCGGGCGGCGCCGCCGCCCGCGCCCGACCCGACCCTGTACTTCGAGGACCTCACCGTCGTCCTCGGCGCGCCCGGCGACGCCGTCCGCCTGGGGCCGATGCGGGGGCGCCTCCGGCGCGACCGCGGCCCGCCGGGCGACCGGATCGAGGCCGCGCTCCGCCTCCCCGCCGGCGGCGCCCTCCGGGCGACCGTCTCCCGACCTCCCCGGGGCACGGGCGCGCCCGGCGTCTGGACCGCCGCGGCGCACCTGGAGCTGGCGGCGGCCGACCTGTCGGCGCTCCCGGCGCGGCTCCCCGTTCGCGTCGCCGCCGGGAGCCTGTCGGTCGACGCCCGGGCGTCGGCCGACCTCGCCGGCGTCGAGGTGGTCGTCTCCCTCCGCGGCGCCGACCTCCTCCTGGAGGGAGCGCGGCTCGGCGCCGGGCCGGTCGGCCCCTTCGCGCCGTCCGCCGAGTTCGCCCTCGCGGTGCCGGCCGGCGCCGGCCGGATCCTCCTCCGGCGCGCGAGCCTGCGCCCGCTCGCGCCGCTGCTCGTCGAGGCGCGCGGCGAGCTCGGCCTCGCCGCCCCGAGGATCCTCGCCCTGGAGCTCGGGCTCGCGCCGGTCGACTTCGGCGCCCTGGCCGACGCCCTGCCGCCGGGGCTCGAGCTCGGCCCCTCGGCGCCGCGGCCGCCGGGGGCGTTCGGCGCCTCCCTCGCGATCGCCGGCCCCCTCCAGCAACCGGACGCCTGGACGGTGAGCGGGACCGTCGACCTCTCTCCGCTCCGCCGCGCCTCCCGCGCCGGCCCGCCGCCCCCGCTCCGATCCCCGTTCAGCTTCCACCCCCCGGGCGGCGGACCGGTCATCCGGGTCGGCCCCGGGAACCCGGACTTCGTCCCCGTCTCCGCGCTCTCCGAGACGACGCTCCGCGCCTTGACCACCAGCGAGGACGCCGGCTTCTTCGCGCACCAGGGGTTCGACTTCGACGAGCTCCGGAACGCGCTGGCCGAGGGCGCCGAGACCGGGCGCGTCGTGCGCGGGGGATCGACCATCACCCAGCAGCTGGCGAAGAACCTCTACCTCTCGCCCGCGCGGACCTTCGCGCGGAAGCTCCAGGAGGCCCTCCTCACCGTCGCCCTGGAGGGGAGCCTCTCCAAGGCCCGGATCCTCGAGATCTACCTGAACGTGATCGAGTGGGGCCGCGGGCTGCGCGGCATCGGACCGGCCGCGCGCCTGTACCTCGGCAAGGACGCGCGGGACCTCTCGCCACGCGAGGCCTGTCTCCTGGCGGTCCTCATCCCCAACCCGGCGCGGTACGGGGAGCTCGCGCTCGGTGGAGAGGCCGATCCCTGGTTCCGGGCCCGCGTCGACGATCTGCTCCGGCGGATGGAGACCGGGGGCGCGCTCACCGAGGCGGAGCTGGCGCGCGAGCTCGCCGCGCCGGTCCTCCTCGCCGGTGGGCGCGCCCTCCTGCCCGGCGGCGCCCCGCCCCCGCCCGCGCCCGCCGGGGACCGGTCAGGCGGCTGAGCTGGCGGCGGCTCGCCGGCGCTCGCGGCCGGTCCACCACTCCCAGGCTCGGCAGGCGACCCAGGTCGCGAGCGCCATGTCGACCATCAGGCCGACCACCCACGGCATCGGCACCGCGCGGGCGAGGGCGGCGGCCGCCCCGCCGTAGGTCAGCTCCACCGAGACCATGTACCCCGGCAGCGACTGCCGGCCGAGCAGCGAGAGCCACCGCAGGAGCGGCTCCGCCCGCCCCGGGACGAGCTGGAGGGCTCCGGCCGCCCCGCCGTAGGTCAGCTCCACCGAGACCATGTACCCCGGCAGCGACTGCCGGCCGAGCAGCGAGAGCCACCGCAGGAGCGGCTCCGCCCGCCCCGGGACGAGCTGGAGGGCGCCGGAGATCGCGACGCAGATCGCGAGCCGGGTGAGGAACCAGCTCGGCGACTCGCGCCACCAGAAGCCGGGCTCGACCGAGGGGAGCCGGAGGAGCGGATCGATCGCCCGGCCGAGGAGGTGGAGCGCCGCCGCCAGGGAGAGGAGCGCGACCGGCCGGCTCCGCCCGGTCGCGAGCGGCGCGATCGCCGCCCCGGCGAGCAGGAAGGCGATCCAGTTGAACAGGTCGAACTGGCTGCGCGGCGGACGGCCGTGCAGGTAGGCGAGCGGGACGTCGAGCAGCCGCTCGAGGGGGTGCGCGGCGAGCCGGGCGAGCTGCTCCGGCTGATCCCGCCAGCCGAGCCAGACCGCGATCCAGGGCGTCGCCAGGATCGCGAGGACCGCCGCCGCCGCCTCCAGGGAGACGCCGACCCAGCGACGCCGTCCGATCCCGAGCCAGGCGGAGGCGACCATCCCGACGGCGATGACGTTGAGGACGTCCACCTTGACCACGTCCTGCCAGCCGTCCCAGCGCCAGCCCCCCTTCCAGAGGAAGTCGGCGAGGACGAGGCCGAGCCCGCCCCAGAGGACGAGCCGGGGGCGGCGGGGGTGCCAGGCGCCGAGCTTGACGGCGAGGGTCGCGCCGAAGCCGACCACCGCCAGGACGTCGACGCCGAGGACGTAGGGCAGCCCCCAGCCCGGGCCCCAGGCGCCGCCGGCCACGAAGGAGAAGATCCGGAAGAGGTAGGCGACGCCGAGGAGCCAGATCCCCCGGCCGACCGCCGCGCTCCGACGGGCCGCCGGCCCCGCCCCGCGCCGCGCCGCCGCCTGATCGGCGAGCGACTGGGAGATCCCCGCCATGTAGAGGAACCCGGGGGCGGCGAGCCCCCCGATGAACTGGAGCGCGTCGTAGAGCCGTTCGTGGCCGAGCCGGCCGCCGGGGACGGTCCAGGCGTCGAGGACGTGGACCTCGACCATGAAGAGCACGGCCAGGCCGCGCTGCCAGTCGAGCCAGTACCTCCGGGCGGGCGCCGGAGCTGGCGCCGCCGGCTGGTGGGCCGGGTCGCCTGCGGACGATGCGCCGGCGCTCGAGGTCACTTGTCGCGGTAGGTGATCCGCCCGCGCGTCAGGTCGTAGGGCGAGAGCTCGAGCTTCACGCGGTCGCCCGGGATGATGCGGATGTGGAACTTCTTCATCTTGCCCGAGGCATAGGCGAGGACGACCGGTCCCTGATCGACCTTGACCCGGTACATCCCGCCGGCGAGCGCCTCGTCGACGGTGCCCTGGACCTCGATGCCTGCTTCCTTTTCGCTCACTCGAACTTCCCCTTACTTGCGCCGCGCCCGGCCCCGGTGCCGGGGCCGTTCGACCGTTGTGCCGCGAGCGGCCCGGGAATCCCGAAGCCGCTCGGAGCCCACAGCCGGGCCGCTACTTACTACGGACGGCGGACGTTCGCAGCCTGAAGCCCCTTCGGGCCCCGGGTGATGTCGAACTCGACCCGCTCCCCTTCCTTCAGGGTGCGGAAGCCGTCCATGGTGATCGCGGTGTGATGGACGAAGACATCCTCGCCGCCGTCCTGGGAGATGAAGCCGAACCCCTTCGCGTCATTGAACCACTTCACGGTCCCGTTTGCCATCGCTTCGGTTGTCCTTCCGCGGGAGGGGCGGCACGGCCCGGGTGACGCTGCCGCCGCTGGAGTGCAGGGGCGCTGGGCCGCCGACAACTATCGGCGGATCCGTCGAGGGGCGTCAAGATTGGATGCTCCCGGAATGACGGGCTAAATGGACCTCAGGGGTCCGCGGATGCGCCGGTCGGGGCGGCCGCCGCGAGGAGCGCTCGCGCGCGATCTCCCGCCGCGCCGGCCAGGCTCGACAGGCTCGCCATCAGCTCGAGCCCCAGGGAGCGCTCCCCGGGCTCGCGGAGGAGCTCCTCCGCCCGGACGAGCATCGCCGCCGGCTCGTCCGGGGCGAGCTTGAAGGCGACCTCGGCGCAGAAGCGGCCGGCCAGCGGTTGCCCGAGGGCGCGGTGGACCCGGGAGAGCAGCGCCCAGGCGAGACCGTCTCGCGGGTTGGTCACCACCAGTCCATCCAGGATGGTCCGGGCGGCCTCCGGCCGGCCGCCCTCGAGCTCCTCCGCCGCGATCCGCGCGATCGCGTCGCCCAGCTCCTGGGTCATCCCCATCGCCTCCGCCAGCGTCGTCGTCTCGACCGCTCCGAGCGTGGTCATGGCGCCCTCACCGGAGGTTCTGGATGGAGGTCATCCGGGTGTCGTGCATCGACCGGAGGACGTTGGAGAGCATCGACATCATCTCCTTCTGCTTGTCCATCAACCGCTGCAGCTCCATCATCTGCAGCTGCTCGCTCTTGCCGTCCGCCGCGGTGGTGCCCGAGCTCGCGCTGGAGCTCGAGCTCTTCGCCGTGGCCGCGGCGGTGGTCGAGGCGCTCCGCGACGGCGCGGAGACGATGGCCCGCGCGGGGGTCGACGAGGCCGGGCCCTCCGGGGCGGCACCCTCGCCGCCGTCGATCCCGTCGAGGATCGCGCCGGTGATCTCCGGCCCCGCCTGCAGCGCGAGGGGCGCGAGGAAGGGCGCGCCGAGCGCCGTCACCCCCGCCGCGAGCACCGGGCCGCTCAGCTGGGTCACCAGGGACTTGAAGCCGCCGCCTCCGACCACCTTGTCGACGAGCGACATCCCCGGGATGACCGACTTGATGAAGCCCCAGATCCCCCCCGACTTCTTCGGCGCGGCCCCGGAGGAGCTCCCCGAGTTGGAGGACCCGGAGGACCCGGAGGACTTCGACGCGGAGCCCGCGCTCCCCCTCCCCTGCATCTCGTCCATCTTCGCCAGCAGGTCCTTCTCGCCCTTCTGCGCCACCAGCTCCATGAAGCGGAAGAGCTTCTCCTCGATCGACAGCCTGGGATCCTTGAGGAACGCGGTCTCGGCGGAGGAGACGCCGGCCGTGTAGCCCGCGGTCTTGGTGCTGGTGGCCCGCCTGGCGGCGGTCGACGACGCCTTCGCCGCCGACGCGGAGCGGGGGCCGGTGATCGAGAGCGTCCGGCTCGGGAGGAGGCGGGCGACCCCGGCCGGCTCGGGGGCCGCGCCGGGGAGGTGCGTCCCCGGGCGGGTGGACGGCTCCAGCTCCGGCGCCCAGGAGGCGCCCGGCGCGGAGCCGGCGTTGGCGATGGTGGTCATCGGTCTGTGTCCTCCGTGCGTGAACCGAGCGGTGGGCTCGGCCCCATGCGCTCGAGCGAGCGCCGTGCCAGCGGGGGGCCGAGCGACCTCGCGCGCTTGGCCGGGCGCGGGGGTCCGCGCGCGCGACCTCCATCCGCGGCCCGGCCGGTTGACGCGGGGCCGCCGCGCCCCATACATTCGCCGGGCGTGCGCTACCTGGGGGTGGATCTGGGCCGGGCCCGAATCGGACTCGCGCTGGCGGACGAGATCCTCCGCACCGCCCGCCCCCACTCGACGGTCCACCGGCGCGGCGGTCCGGCGGATCTCGACGCGATCGCCGACGTGGCCCGCGCCTTCGAGGTGACCCGAGCGGTCGTGGGTCTGCCGCTCAACATGGACGGGACGGAGGGGAGCTCCGCCCGCCTCGCGCGCGCCTTCGCCGGTCGGATCGGCGCCAGCCTGGGAGTCCCCGTGGACCTGTTCGACGAGCGGCTCTCGACCTTCGAGGCCGAGGGCCGCCTGCGCGATCGCGGCGTCCCCGCGCGGGAGTGGCGCAGCCTCGTGGACGCCGAGGCCGCGGCGGTGATCCTCCAGGGCTGGCTCGACGGGGGCGGGAGATGAGCCCGCCCCGCCGCGGCCGGATCGCCGCGCTCCTCGCCGCCGTCGCGATCGCCGGCGCCGCCGTCGCGGCCTGGTCCGCCTGGCGGGAGCTCCGCCGCTTCGAGCTCACCCCCTTCGGCGACGACTCCGAGAAGGTGGTCGAGATCGGCGCCGGGACCTCGCCGCGCGGGGTCGTGGCGGCGCTGACGCGCGCCGGCGTCCTGGCGAACGGCCCGCTCGCCTGGAGATACGTCCGCTGGCTGAAGCGGGATCCCCGCCCCTTCAAGGCGGGCGAGTACGCGTTCGCCGGGCCCCTCACCCCGGACGAGGCGCTCGAGCGCGTCTACCGGGGCGAGGTCCGCCTCCACCACCTGACCGTCCCCGAGGGGCTCCGGCTCGACGAGATCGCCGAGATCGTCGGGCGCTCGGGGCTCGCGAGCGCCGCCGACTTCGCGGCCGTCGCGCGCGACCCGGCCGAGGCCCGGGCGCTCGGCGTCCCCTCCGACTCGCTCGAGGGGTTCCTCTTCCCCGACACCTACGCCTTCGCCCGCGGCACCTCGGCGCGGCAGATCGTCGAGGCGATGGTCCGGCGCTTCGACGCCGCCTGGGCCAAAGCCGACGCCGCCCGCACCCCCGGGATCACCCTCGACGAGCGCGCCGCCGTGACCCTGGCCTCGATCGTCGAGAAGGAGACCGGCCAGCCCTCCGAGCGGGCGCGGATCTCCTGCGTCTTCCACAACCGGATGGCGCGCCGGATGAAGCTCCAGACCGATCCCACGGTCCTGTACGCGACCTACCTCCGGACCGGGCGCTGGCCGAAGAGCATCCACCGCGCCGACCTCCAGGCGCCGCATCCGTACAACACCTACTCGCGCGCCGGCCTCCCCCCGGGCCCCATCGCCAGCCCCGGGCTGGCGTCCCTGGAGGCGGCCCTCGCCCCCGCGACCTGCCGCGATCTCTACTTCGTCTCGCGAAACGACGGGACCCACGTCTTCTGCCCGGATCTCGCCTGCCACGCGGCGGCGGTCCGGACCTGGCAGATCGACTACTTCCGCCGGCGGCGCGGCCGCTGATCCCAGCCCGCCCGCTCGAGCAGCGCGCGCGTCGCCGAGGAGATCGCGAGCCTCGCCAGCGACGCGCGCCCGGCCCAGCGCACCTCCGACCGCGCCCCCTCCAGCCGCCAGCGGCCGCGGCACCGGCAGCGGTAGGCGCGGAGGTCGAGCTCCCGGTGGGTGAGGGTCCGGCGCACCGCCGCCACCTCCGGGCCGACCTCGATCGCGCCGCGGCCGGCGAGGCCGGCGGCCAGCCGGCGGCGGAGCGCGTCCCGCGCCGCCTCCCCCGGTCCGACCTCCGCGGAGGGCAGGTCCCAGAGCCCGCCGAGGAGCCCCCGGCTCGAGCGGCGCGCGAGGAGGAGGCGCCCACCCGAGGAGACGAGCGCGCAGGCGAGCTCGACGCG
>JAJYHA010000254.1 GCA_021784995.1 Myxococcales bacterium | reverse complement strand
GCGCGGCCAGGTCGGCCGGCCGGCCGTCGTGGACGCGCGCGGCCAGCCGCCGGTCCTCCAGCAGCCGGCGGAGGCGGTCGGCGGCCGAGCGCGAGGCGCAGGCCACCACGCCGGCGACGCCCCGGCGGCGCCAGTCCTCGAGGCGCCGCGCCAGCGGGGCGAGCGCGCCCTCGTCCCCGTGCGCCGCCTGGATCTCGTTCCGCAGCCCCGCCGTCTCCCCGTACGCGAAGCGCACCGGCTCGGCGGTGCCGAGCCACACGGCGTGGCGCACCACGCGCGGGTGCGCCGCGAGCCGCGCCCGCGCCTCGGCCGCCGCCAGGAAGTGCGCGGCGGGCGGGAGCGCCAGCTCCTCGCGCCGGACCGCTGCCTCGTGCTCCCGGGCCAGCTCCGCCTCCAGCTCCCCGAGCGCCAGCTCCACCGGCTCGCCGGCGTCGATCCAGGCCAGGGCCGCGCCCGGGAGGTAGTCGAAGAGGGTGGCGAGGCCGCCCGCGTGGAAGCCCGGCAGCAGCGCCTCCAGCCCGAAGAAGGGAGCGCCGGCGTCGATGGCGTCGAGCACCTCGCGGACGCGCGTGGTGGGCCGGTCCACCCGCTCGGCGGCGTCGCGGACCGCCTGCCGGGCGGCCGCCCGGCCCTCCTCGGTGAAGAGCGCCTCGCGCGCCGGGACGACGATCACCTCCACGTCGCCCGCCGGCGGCCCTCCGGCCGCGGGCTCTCCCCCCTCCTTGCGCTGGCTCTCCGGGTCGAAGCGGCGCGCGCTCTCGATCTCGTCCCCGAACAGCTCCAGGCGCACCGGGCGTGAGTGGCAGGGGCTCCAGAGGTCGACGATGCCGCCGCGCACCGCGAACGTGCCGGGATCCTCGACCAGCGGCACCCGCGCGTAGCCGAGCGAGAGGAGCCTGGCCGCCAGCGCCTCCCGGTCCACGGTGACGCCCTTGCCGAGCAGCTCCGCGTGGGTGTCGAACACGGCGGGCGGCACCACGCGGCGCGCGAGCGCCCGCGCCGACACCACCACCGCCCGGACCGACGGGAGGGAGAGGTGGAGGCGGGCGAGCGCGGCCAGCCGCTCCATCTCCAGGCCGCGGTCGGGGGAGAGGTCGTCGTAGGGCAGGACCGGATCGGCCGGGATGCGGAGCACGGACGGCGCGTCGGGCCCCCCCGGCGGCAGGAAGAAGGCGAGGTCGCGGGCCAGCTCCTCCGCCTCCTCCTCGCCGGCGGTGACGGCCAGCAGGAGGGGCGCCTCGCCCGGCCCGACCAGCTCGCGCGCCACCCAGCCGCGGGCCGCTCCGGAGAGCCCCGTCACGTCGGCTCGCCGCGCGCTGCGCAGGAGTGCCCGCAGGCGGCTCATGGGCGCGGTGCCGGCCGGGGCCGGCGCGGGAGGGATGGGAGGAGCGGATGTCGACATGGACGGTACGGCTGCGACGTGGTCCGCGCCGGGGCGCGCCGGGCAAGGAAAGGCACCCGACCGTGAGCCGTCCTTCGCCGCGCCCGCGTCGCCGACGTTCCCCCGCCCGGGCGGGAACTTCGAGGTCGCGCCCGCGCCGATCCGCGCTGCAGCCGGGTGCCCGGGCGCAATGTAACCCGGAACGCCGCGGGGCGCTCGGGGCCAGGGTAGGGTCTTGCCCCCAGCCCCTTCCTTGATCGACCCGGAACCGACCGCTAGACTCGCCGCGTCTTCGGCCTGCCGTGGGGCCGGGAGGGCACCCCTGGGCGCGATGCGCCGCGCGTGGACCATACCGGCGATCTCGTTGATCTTCCTGGCTGCCTGTGGCGGAGAGCCGGAGGCGCAGCCGCGCCGGAGCGACGGCACCCCCCTCGTGACGGCGCTCGCCAGCCCCACCGGGCCCGCCTCTCTCGACATCCGGGCGGGTCGTCTCGCCGCCGCCAGGACGACCCTGGAGGGGCTCCTGTCGGCCGATCCGGATGCCGTGTCGGCCCTCAACGACCTCGCCGTCACCTACTCCATCGAGGAGCGGTTCGACGCGGCGCGGCAACTCCTGGAGGAGGTGCTGGTCCGCGGCGGCGCCCGCGACCAGCAGTCGGCGCTCCTCAACCTGGGGGAGCTGTACGCGGTGGATGGCTATCTGGCGGCGGCGCAGGCGCACCTCGCCTCGGCGCGGGCCATCGATCCGACCCGCTCCGAGCCCTCCTACGCGCTGGCGCTCCTGGCCGACGCGCGGGGCGACCCCGCGGGCGCGGCCGCCGCCCTCCGCGACGCGCTCGACGCGGACCGGACCGGCGTGGCGCGGCGCGCGCTCACCTTCGTCTACCCCGAGGAGCGGCTCCACCTGGAGGCGCTGGTGGCGGAGGCCAGCGGCGATGCGGCGGGCGCCGAGGCGCGCTGGCGGGAGCTGGCGCGGGGGCGCTTCCGCGTGCTGGCCCAGGCGGCGCAGCGCCACCTGGAATAGATTGAGGCCCATGTCGGCGGAGGCCCCTGCACTCTCCCAGCGCGCCCGCGAGGTGCTCCGCGCCCTGGTGCAGGACTACATCGAGACGGGTGAGCCGGTGGCCAGCCAGCCGCTGCTGCTCCGGCACGACCTCGACTGCTCGCCGGCGACCGTCCGCAACGTGATGTCCGACCTGGAGGCCCTCGGGTTCCTGGCCAAGCCGCACGCCTCCTCGGGGCGCATCCCCACCGAGGCCGGCTACCGGCTCTACGTGGACGCCCTGCTCAAGGTGCGACCGCCGCCCGCCGCCGAGCGGGAGCAGATCGAGCGGGTGGCGCAGGGCGCGCCGGCGGTGGATTCGCTCCTCGAGGGCACCGCCCACGTGCTCCACTCGCTGACGCACCACGCCGGCGTGGTGACCACGCCGCGCCCGGTGAGCGACCCCGTCCGGCAGATCGAGTTCGTCCGGCTGCGCGAGACCCGGGTGCTGGTGGTCTTCGTGTCGGAGGCGGGGCTCGTCACGAACAAGCTCCTGCAGCTCGACGCGCCGCCCGATCCGGCCGAGCTGGAGCGCGTCGCCGGCTACCTGAACGAGAAGCTGCGGGAGGGTCCGTTCGCCACCCTGCGCGACCGGATCCTGGCCGAGATGCGCGCCGACCAGAGCGCGCTGCAGGGGCTCATGGCGAAGGCGCTGCAGCTGGCCGAGCAGAGCTTCGGCGGCGCGGCGGTGACGGCCGGGGCCGTGCTGGTGGACGGGGAGGAGAGCTTCCTCGACGCCCCCGAGTTCGCCGACGTGGCCAAGGCGCGGGCGCTCCTGCGCGCCTTCGCCGAAAAGGACCGCATCCTGCGGGTGCTCGACCGCGCCCTGCGCGCGCGAGAGGTGCAGATCTTCATCGGCGCCGAGAGCGAGCTCGCGAGCGTCCCCGACGTCTCGGTGGTGGCGGCGCCCTACGGGCGGGGCGGCCAGGTGCTGGGGACGCTGGCGGTCATAGGGCCCACGCGCATGGACTACGCGCGCGTGATCCCCCTCGTCGACCTGACCGCGCGAGAGATCTCCCGCGCATTGTCCGGTGGTGAAGGCTGACGCTGCCCTGTTCGTCCCGCGGGCCGTGTGTCAGAATGGCCCCACGCCTCGGCTCCTCGCGGGCGCGCGGCCACGTCATCGCCCATGTCCAGCGACCGTGATCAGGGGCCCATCTCGGCCGACATCCCACCCGAGGTCGTCGCCGAGGCGCTGGCGGCCGTCGACCGCGCCGGGGCTGGCGGCGCGTCGCCCGACGCCGGCGACGAGCCGGCGCGGCTCCGCGCCGAGCTGGAGATGAGCCAGGCGCGCTCCCGCAAGATGTACGAGCAGCTCCGCGAGGAGCACGACCTCCGCCTCCGCGCCGCGGCCGACCTGGAGAACCTCCGCAAGCGCACGCGGCGCGAGCAGGAGGAGGTGACGCGGTACGGGCTGGAGCGGTTCGTGAAGGAGGTCCTCCCGGTCCTCGACAACCTCGACCGCGCCATCGCCGCGGCGGGCGAGCACCCGCTCCGCACCGGCATCGAGATGACGCGCCGGCTGCTCGAGGAGGCGCTGGGCCGCTTCGGCGTCAAGCCCTTCTCGGCCCTCGGGACGGCCTTCGACCCGCGGGTGCACGAGGCGCTCCTCACGGTGGCCGCGGGCGACCACCCACCTGGGACCGTGATCTCCGAGGAGCAGCGCGGGTTCATGCTCCACGATCGTCTGCTCCGGCCCGCCGCCGTGATCGTCGTCGCCGCGCCCGCGCCCGCGCCGGTGCCCGGGCCGGCACCCGGCGCGCCGGGTGCGGAGCGCGGGGGCCTCGACGGCCCGTCGGGGGAGTGAGGAACCATGGGGAAGGTGATCGGGATAGACCTCGGGACGACCAACTCCTGCGTCGCCGTGGTCGAGGGCGGCGAGCCCGTCGTCATCCCCAACAGCGAGGGATCGCGCACCACGCCCTCGATGGTCGCCGTCACCGAGGGCGGCGAGCGGCTGGTCGGCCAGATCGCGAAGCGGCAGGCCATCACCAACCCGGAGGCCACCATCTACGCCGCCAAGCGGCTCATCGGCCGCCGCTTCGACGACGCGGAGGTGAAGCGGACCAGCGCGCTCGTGCCGTTCCGGGTGGTGGCGAGCGACAACGGCGACGCCTGGGTGGAGGTGGGGAAGCGGCGCTACTCGCCGGCCGAGGTCTCGGCCATGGTGCTGGCCAAGATGAAGCAGACCGCCGAGGACTACCTCGGCGAGGCGGTCACCGAGGCGATCGTCACCTGCCCTGCCTACTTCAACGACGCCCAGCGGCAGGCCACCAAGGACGCGGGCCGCATCGCCGGCCTGGAGGTCCTCCGGATCATCAACGAGCCCACCGCCGCGGCGCTGGCGTACGGCGTCGACAAGGTGGACCGGCCCTCGGAGCGGCTCGCCGTCTACGACCTGGGCGGCGGCACGTTCGACATCACCATCCTCGAGCTGACGCAGGGCGTGTTCGAGGTGAAGGCGACGAACGGCGACACCTTCCTCGGCGGCGAGGACTTCGACGAGCGGATCATCGCCTGGCTGGCGCAGCAGTTCCAGCAGAAGACCGGCATCGACCTGCGGCGCGACCGCATGGCGCTGCAGCGGCTCAAGGAGGCGGCGGAGCGCGCCAAGCACGAGCTCAGCTCGGCCGGCGAGACCGAGGTGAACCTCCCCTTCATCACGGCCGACGCGAGCGGCCCGAGGCACCTGGCCGAGACCATCGACCGCGCCACGCTCGAGCAGCTGGTGGGCGATCTGGTGGAGAAGACGGTCGAGCCCTGCAAGATCGCGCTGCGCGACGCCGGCCTCACCGCCCAACAGCTCGACACCGTGATCCTGGTCGGCGGCATGACGCGCATGCCGAAGGTGCAGGAGGTGGTGCGCCGCTTCTTCGGGAAGGAGCCGCACAAGGGCGTGAACCCGGACGAGGTGGTGGCGGTGGGCGCCGCCATCCAGGGCGGGGTGCTGAAGGGCGAGGTGAAGGACGTCCTGCTGCTCGACGTGACGCCCCTCTCGCTGGGCGTGGAGACCGCGGGCGGCGTCTTCACCAAGATCATCGAGAAGAACACCACCGTCCCGGCCAAGAAGGCGCAGGTCTTCTCGACGGCGGTGGACAACCAGCCGCTCGTCTCCGTGCACGTCCTCCAGGGCGAGCGCGGGATGGCCGCCGACAACAAGACGCTGGGCCGCTTCGAGCTGGTGGGCATCCCGCCGGCGCCCCGGGGCGTGCCGCAGATCGAGGTCACCTTCGACATCGACGCGAACGGGATCGTCCACGTGTCGGCGAAGGACCTCGGCACCGGCAAGAGCCAGCAGATCCGGATCACCGCCTCCTCGGGCCTCTCCGAGGCCGAGATCCAGCGGATGATCCGCGACGCCGAGTCGAACCGGACCGACGACCAGCGCAAGCGCGAGCTGGCCGACCTCCGCAACAACGCCGAGGGGCTCATCTACACCACGGAGCGCAGCCTCGAGGAGTACGGCAGCACCCTCAAGCCGCAGGACGTCGAGGAGATCCGGGCCGACCTGGAGGCCCTGCGGGCCACCCTCGGCTCGAGCGAGGCGGAGCGCATCAAGGAGGCGTTCACCCGCCTGGAGGGCAGCGCCTACCGCATCGCCGACGCCATCTACTCCCAGCAGGGCGGCACCGAGGCCTGACCCCGGCGCCGCGCCGGAACGGTTGCGAGGAGCCGCCCGTGCGTTACCTTGAGGCCGCCGCGGGCGCGGCGCCCCACCCCGAAATCGGAACCGCGTGGAAAAACGAGACTATTACGAGGTGCTGGGGGTCGGCCGCGACGCCGACGAGGCGTCGCTGAAGAGCGCCTACCGCAAGCTGGCCCACCAGTACCACCCGGACAAGAACCCGGGCAGCAAGGAGGCGGAGGAGCGCTTCAAGGAGGCCTCCGAGGCCTACGAGGTGCTCTCCGACCCCGAGAAGCGCGCCCGGTACGATCGGTTCGGCCACGCGAACGGGAACAACCCCTTCGAGGGCGGGTTCCCGTTCGGTGGCGCGGCCGGCGCCACCATCAACGACATCTTCGGCGACATCTTCGGCGAGATGTTCGGCGGCGGCCGCCGGCCCCGGAATCGCCCCCGTGGCTCCGACCTGCGCTACCACCTCGAGGTCTCCTTCGAGGAGGCGGCCTTCGGGACCAGCGCGCGCATCCAGATCCCGCGCCCGCGCCGCTGCGAGCCCTGCAAGGGCTCGGGCGCCAGGGCCGGCACGCAGCCCCGGACCTGCCCCACGTGCGGTGGCGCGGGCGAGGTGCGACTCACGCAGGGCTTCTTCTCGGTGGCCCGCACCTGCCACGGCTGCGGTGGCGCGGGGCGCGTCATCGCGGAGAAGTGCCCGGAGTGCGGCGGCGCCGGCATGCGGCGCGACCAGGCCACGGTGGAGGTGAAGGTCCCGCCCGGCGTGGACACGGGGACGCGCCTCAAGCTCGCCGGCGAGGGCGAGCCGGCCCCGCAGCCGGGGGCCGCGCCCGGCGACCTCTACGTGGTGGTGCAGGTGCGCGACCACGCCATCTTCCACCGCGAGGAGACGGAGGTGCTCTGCGAGCTGCCCGTCAGCTTCGTGCAGGCGGCGCTGGGGGCGCAGCTCGACGTGCCCACGCTCGACGGGCCTGTGAACATGAAGGTCCCGGCCGGAACGCAGTCGGGGAAGGTCTTCCGCCTGCGCGGCAAGGGCATCCCCGCGCTGGGCGGCGGCCCCCGCGGCGACCAGCACGTGCGCGTGCTGGTGGAGACGCCCACCCACCTCACCCGGGAGCAGAAGGAGCTGCTCGAGCGCTTCGCCGCCCTCTCCGGCGAGAAGACGCACCCCGCCGCGCGCTCCTTCTGGGAGAAGGTGGGAGACCTCCTGGGCAGCCAGAAGAGCTGAGCCGCGGGCCGGCGTTCGATGTAGAAGGAGGCCATGAGCCCCGCCCGTGCGCTCGTGCTGCTCGCGGTGGTCCTGACGGCCTGCCCGAAGCGGGCCGAGGTGGCGGGCGGCGCGCCGGCTCCCCGCGAGGTCCAGGCCGCGGCACC